>CALBRY010000501.1 GCA_937927665.1 uncultured Chloroflexota bacterium | reverse complement strand
CCGTTCGTAATCCGAATCCGATCGGTATGGCGCGTTTGCAAGCCACCCTGCCGACAGCAGTCCGTACCGCAGACCCGATCGAATTGGCGAACGCAGTACTATTCCTTGCCTCGGACGATGCCTCGTTCGTAAACGGCGCTGTCCTTGTCGCTGACGGCGGTTGGACGGTCGCGTAGTACGTAATCTATCAGCGGCGCTGATCGTCAAAACGATGAGCGCCGTTTTTTATTGACGAACTAGGCATCTAGCCGTGGAATGCCGATCCACAACCCCCGCCCATCAAGCCCTTGTGTATCGAATGTTGTCACCAAGCCCGCCGCTTCGAACGTCGCGCGATATTGTTCCGGCGTGAAAAGCCCCATCAAATGCTGTTCCATGAACGACGTTACGCCATCAACCGTGCCGACCGTGTGATACATATCCATGATCGACAGTGTTCCTTCGACGCGGCTGTGGGTGATGCGTGAAATCTTCAATTCCGGCAGATCAACCGTTCGCATGTGGATGCTGTTAGCGATGAATTGATCCGGCGCGAACCACGGTTCAACCAGCAGCACACCCCCCGGAATCAGATGCCGCGCCATTGTATCCACCGCACAGCTAAGATCATCGAGCGTAGTCATATAGCCGATTGCGCTGAACAGCGACACCACGACATCATAGCGCGACGAAAGATCGAATGTTCGCATATCCCCCTGATGAAACGGCACATCGGGCAGACGTTCGCGGGCAAAGCGCAGCATTTCCGGTTCGGAATCGACGCCTTCCACTTGATACATCGTGTTCAGATGCGTCAGATGCGCGCCTGTACCGCAGCCCACATCAAGCAAACGATTACCCGATGAACGTTTGTAGGTATCGATCAGTTCATGCAGACGCGCGCTTTCCGCAGCATAGTCTTTAAATGAGCTGTAAATCGCGTCATAGATACGCGCAGAGTGGGAGTAACTCATCGGTTGATCCCTTCAGTTTTTGGGAATATACCATATACTAACGAGAAGAGGACGATATAAACACCCGGAAAGTAAGAGGTCATAATGGACGGCTTGCGCTTAGAGCGGGTCTTGGTGAGCGTAGCGCGCAAGTATGCTCCCTCCCTTATTCCGGCAGCATGGGAGCGTGCAGGTGATTATGTGCGCTTGACCGGCAGGACTCATGCTGATCTGGCACGCGGGCTTGCGGCGCATGGTGCGCTCGTACTGTTTGGGCAAGTTCCGCCATATCTGGTAACGGGTGCGGGGCTTTATCTGCAAGATTGGGTCGATAGTTGGGTGCGTCTGCATGCAATTTTCTGTGATGCGCTGTTTCCCAGCTACAAAGGTGTGAGCGCTTGGTTTCTCGATCAGGAACTCCCGCGCACGGCGTTGATCTTCTCGCTTGCGCCGCCTGTTTCGACGGTGATCGCGTCGATTGCCGTGCCGTTCGTCGCACATATGAACGGGCGTGCTTGCCCTGCCGATCCGATTTTGGCGGATGCCTCCGCGTCGATGTTGGCGCGCCTCGAATCCGATAATGCCGCGCGTCCTCTGCGGGATGCCTTGATCGGGCAGTCTGCCGTTTTGCTGCGCCTGTTGATCAGCGCTCAGGTGTACACGATTTCACCCATCCCATATATTCCCGGCGAAACGATCTCTGAACGTCTGCCGGATATTGATGATACATCGCCAATTTCGACCTATGATCACGAAACTTCGTCGCTGATGGCGGTCACGCGCCAACTTGATACACCACTGCCGCTGACTCTGCCCGAACCGCCGATCGTATTTACTGAATCAGCGCCGCCCTCATCCTCCGAATCGCCGGTGGAAAGGCGGTTGCCCGCGCTGCCAATTCCTGATGTGAGGAAGAAAACGGGTGAACTCCCGCCAGCGCCGCCGATTCCTGAACTACCCAAGCGGAAGTAAAGACTCTTAAACCGCAGAGAGCGCAGTGTTCTCTGCGGTGATTTTGATGTGGTGCTTCGCCAGAAGCGGCTGAATCCCGCTATAATCGCGCATATTCGCCTTACGAAAAGGGAAAATCCGGGCATGAGCAAACGACTTGCCTATCTCACGAGCGCGGCGTTCATCCTGTTTTTCGGGCTGATTCTGATCGCGTCGATTTCCTCTGTTACCGCACAAGACCCGCTCCCGACTCTGCCGCCGATTGATGCGCCGCCAACTTTTACGCCTGATCCGATGCTGGCGACACTGCCGCCTGCGCCAGATGCAGGTGGTGTCCCCGGTATCGCGCCGACTCCGGTGCTGGATGACCGTTCGCGTGCTGTACTCGAAGCCGCCCGCAGCGATCTGGAAGCGCTGGCGACGGATCGGCTTGGGGAAGGGCGTCCGGGTGGGTGGCACGGCGTGATTGATGTCACCAACGCGGATTATGCGATCCTGCTTCGCCTCGATCTCGAAGCGCTGGCGGATTCACTGCTCGGCGTGGGGGTGCGTCCTCAGGATTGGGTTGGCGTGGTGCAAAGCGTCCCGCTTGCGTTCTCACGGGATATTCGCCATGACCTCGAAATTCTGGCGGATGTGGTGATCGGCGCATCGACCATTCGCCCCGGCGGGTGGCGTGGTGATGATCCTGTGCTTCGCTGTGATCGCACCGCGATCAATCTGCTGCACATCCTTGAGCGCGAATACGAGTTCGCCATGAATATCGACTGGTCGCAGCCCAATTACTGTACACAGTTCGTCAACGCGGTGAACGGCTATGTCGAATACACGCTGATTCAGCCGCCTATTCCAATCGTCGAAATGCGTGATTATCTGGTCGAATCGCCGTATGTGATCGCTTTTGCGGACATTAACGCACGCGGTCAATTTGGCGTGCTGCCTGTCGGTGCAGATTTTACGCCTGTTGGGCGCAGCAGCAGCGAATTTAGCAATATGATGCTGATCGAGGGGACGGGCTTCCTCGTCTATACTGATCACACGTATACGCCGGTCACGGCTGAAGAATTTGCGGAACTGCCCGTCATTGATCCCGCGACGGTGACCGCCTTCTGCAGCGCTGAATGGTGTGAATAAAGAACAGTGATGAGCTAAAGCATGTGAAAGGTGAAAGAAAGACCGCCTACGGTCTGCCCCTTTCACCTTTTGCGATTGTGCTTCGCTCAGCACTTTATATTTGTGAGGCTGCATGAAAATTGTTTCGCTCATCCCCAGCGCAACCGAAATTGTGAGCGCGTTGGGTGCTGTCGATCAACTGGTGGGGCGGTCGCATGAATGCGATACTCCTGCTCAAGTCCGTGATCTACCCGCGCTCACCGAGCCGAAGTTCGACCCGGACGGAACGAGCCGCGAAATTGATGATCGGGTGCGGCACATTCTGGAAAATGCGCTCTCGGTGTATCATGTCGATGCGGAATTGCTTAAACAGCTTGCGCCGGATGTGATTATCACACAGGCGCAGTGTGAAGTTTGCGCGGTCAGTTTGGGCGATGTCGAAAAGGCGGTCGAATCATGTGGATTGGTTGGCACGCGGATCGTTTCGCTTGAGCCGAACCGCTTATCCGATGTGATGGACGATCTCGAACGCGTCGCGGCGGCGCTTGATGTGGTGGAACGTGGGAAAGAACTTCGTGCCGCGCTCGATTCGCGCATCAAAGTGATCGCCGATCGCACACGCGATCTCCCGCACAAGCCCAGTGTTGCCACCGTCGAATGGATCGATCCGCTCATGGCGGCGGCGAATTGGGTTCCCGAACTGATCGACCTTGCGGGAGGCGTGAACCTATTCGGGCAGGCGGGCACACATGCACCTTACTTGGAGTGGGACGATCTGTGGGCGCATGATCCGGATGTGATCATCGTGATGCCGTGTGGTTATGACATCAACACCAGCCGCGAACAAATGCCCCCGCTCACACACCAGCCGGGGTGGTCAACCTTGCGCGCTGTCCGCGAGGGGCGCGTTTATCTGACCGATGGCAACCAGTATTTCAACCGACCGGGTCCCCGTCTGGTTGAGTCGCTGGAGATTTTGACGGAAATCTTGCATGGTTTTGATTATGGGCATCAAGGTACAGGGTGGGTAAGGTTTGATTAAACGGATCGCCGCGTTCGTGTTGATCGCGCTCACCATGACTGCTTGTTCGCTGACCTCGCCCGATCCCACGCCGCTGGTGATCACCGCGACACCGCTTGTCACGTCCACCCTTGCGATCAC
>CALBRY010000500.1 GCA_937927665.1 uncultured Chloroflexota bacterium | reverse complement strand
TGTGTGACGCTGTAGCATGCTTCCAAGCCGATCGGCGGGTTTTGCATGACCGGGAGGAAGCCTTCCCATTGACGTACTGCTGACCATTTGGCAAGCGCTTGAGCGTCAATACGATAAGGGGTTCCCCATTCGGTGAGTTTGCGATTCCACTGCTCACCGATGTCGTGCGGCGAAACGCCCATCGACACGTTGATGTCGTAACTCATCACAGCCATCAATAGCGCCCACTTCGTGTAGACCGTTTAGTATGCGTATTGTACTGGGTTCTTCTCCCATTCGCCCGCTTTTTTCGGTTTGGTATCGCTCCCCTGTTGACAAACTGACTCAAGCGGATTTATTCTGGACACATCGTGTAACCCTCTCAAATCAGGTGTTTTATGTTTGGCATCGTCAGCGATGCAGAATTCATTATTGGCAGCGACGCTCCGGGTTGACTGTCCGCCCAGAATCTTGGGCTAAATCCCCTTTTCTGCATAACAACCGATGACACCGTTCCAGCAGTGGAAGGCGCGTTTTTTGCGTTCTCCATGCGGGCGGATGCTGCTTGCCTGATCCGGTTTACCAATGTAGGGAGTTAAAAGTTAAAAGTTGGGGGAGAGCGCTGTCAACGCTCGATCCACTGCTTTTGACTTCAGTTGAGTGTCAGTCTATCCGCAAAGGACAGCGAAAATCATGTTAACGTACCAGTACGAACACAAGCATAGACAGAGCGGCGGCGAACAGACGCTTACCCAAACTCAGGGGAGCATCATCGTCATTCCGGCGCAGCCTCATCATGTTGACGCAATCGGCGCGATTGATGAAGCGGCATATACCTATGAACAATCGCCAGACGATCCGCACAGCACGAAGGCGATGATGGATGCATTCCTTCACAGCCTGACGATATTCCCCGAAGGGCAGTTTGTGGCAATCGACCGCGAAACCGATCAAGTGGTCGGGCGCACCGCGTCGATGCGCTACCATTTTGACCCCACCCGCTCACTCCGTGATAGCTGGGCGGCTTCGACCGGCGACGGTTGACTGACTACGCACAAGCCAATGGGCGCGTGGTTGTACGGTGTCGAATCGGCAGTACATCCGGCGTACCAAGGGCGAGGTGTTGGACGTATGCTTACCAACGCGCGTTTTGATATTCTGCGGCGCTTGAACCTGAAAGGGTTTATCGCGGGCAGCATGATCATGGATTACGGCGCGGTGGCAGATCAATATACGCCTGATCATTACGTCGCAGAAGTTGTCGCGGGCAGGTTGTGGGATAACAACCTTTCCAAGCAGCTCAAAATGGGCTTCAGAGTCCATAACATCATCACGGATTATATTGACGATCCGCGCACGCTGAATTATGCCGTCGCGATCGTGTGGGAAAATCCCGACTATAACCCGCGCCTCGGTGTGCTGCCGACGAGCATTCTGCATACGGAACATTATCGACGGGTCACGCCGCTTAGGACATCGCGCATCAGCCGCGCAGTGTCGTACAGCGCGTCAGCCGCCGGGACGTAACCGATCCTCAGGTTTGAAATTTCCCCGTCATGATGACGGTTTACGCGAGGGTACAGAAATTTTCTGTACCCTTGTTTTGTTTATGCGCCCTATACGTGAACGCCAGAACTCGTTAAATTAAGGCGACCTTGTGATAGAAAACGCGAACAGAGGCGGCATGATCAAACGGTTCGGTTGGCTTATCGGAATACTTGTGTTGTTCAGCATTCTCCCGGCGGCGGCTCAAGATGCGCCAGAAGGCTTAAGCATCGAAGACGCGCAGATCGCCGAAAGCGTAGGCAGCTTTGGGCAGCCCATTTTGGAATTACGCGGTCGGCTGGTCAATACGGGGGAAAGCGCGGTTACGGATATTTCGCTGATTGCCGAAGCATTCGCCGCTGATGATTCCCCCGTTGCTGAGGGGTTCGGCGCGCCTGTCGATGCGTGCGGAGCAGGGCTGCTGTTCGATTTCGCGCTTCAGCCGGGGCACGCGCAGACGTTCGTCATCCCGCTTGAAGTTTTTGACACTGCGCCGATCGATCGGTTTGAAATCACACCGAGCGGAACCCTGATCGATCCGCAGTCGCCGATTGAACTCCCCGACGCGATCCGCCCGGTTGTGACCGATCAATCGGTTGCTCAGGTGGAATGGGTGAACGAACGGATTCTCCGCTTTGGGGTGGGCTGCCGCACGGATATGTTCAGCATGTGGGATTGGTACACATTCAATGTGCGCGCTGTTCAACCGTTTCCGGGTGAACATCCTCATACAGCCGACGTGACGCCGGAATTAGCGCAGACGCTCCAGCTTGATGATCCGAATGCCTCCCGCTTGACCTTCTCACCGACCGGGGATCGGTTGGTGTATCAGAACGCGATCAACACACTGATCACCGCCGGATTCAACGGAGAAGCGCCGCGTACGCTGTACAGTTTCCTCAGCCGCCGCACACTGCAAGAGATTTATTGGCTGCCGGAGGAGCGTTTCATCACCTACTATTTCGGCGGTTACGGCGATCCGGTCTACTACTTCACCGCCGACGCGGAAGCGCACCCGATTTCACCCGCGCTTGAGAACAATCCGCCCTCGATTTCGCTTCCCGGCTCGTCTTGGGATGGTCGGCGCGTGGTATTCAGCAGCGAATGGGAAGCAGGCGTTTTCGGCTATACGCTGTATGTTGTGACGAACAACTTTGAAGAGCGGCTGTTTGAAGCCGTGCCGCCCGGCAACAACTATCCGCCGCCGCTGCCACTGGCGAATCCGGCGGATAACTTGATCGACCGGATTTACTTGCCGCTGGATGTCGAAGGCGAACCGCGCCTGATGTGCTACAACCGACTGGAAGGCGAACTGATCGATCTTGCGCCGCTGCCATTCCGTCTGCGCGAAGATGAACGCGCCCAGTGGTGGATCAGCCCGGACGAAACACGGATCGCGCTGGCAGTCAGCGCGGCGGAAGGCGGCTTATGGATGATCGACCTGACGGCGCTGCCCGCGTGTAGAACCGGGGTAGAATAGTGTTTGTCAACATCTGAAGTAGTTGCAAGGATGGGCGGATCATGACTCAAGTCGTCATTGAGGGTGAAATGGCGGAACGGCTGCAAAAACTCGCGGCGGATGAGCAGATCGCAGTAGAGGCGCTGCTAGGACGATTATTGAATATTCGTTCGCAGATACCTATGCTGACGGATGCGGAAAAACAGGCAAAAGCAGAATCACGACGTACGGCTGCTGGAGTCTTCAAAGACGATGTGACCGATTTATCAACGACGGTACGGGAAACTATGCAGAAACGCTTCGGAGCAAAAGCCGACGATGAACGTGCTAATTGATACCAAGATCATGGCGCTTGCCGAACGGCTCAAGATCGCCCGCGATTTCACCGTTTATCGTCCTGCTCATGCTGACGCTCTCACGCTGCTGCCGTAAATCGTGCCGCGATTCCTCGAACGCCTCTCTATCTTATTCGTCATTGTCCTTGCCGCCGCGCTGCGGAGTCTGCCGCTTGGCGTAGGCTCGTATGCGTGGGACGAAGCGCGAATCAGCTACGATGCGCTGCGCGTGGCACGCGGCGGTGAGTTCCTGCTGTTCGGGCAAGGATCATCGGTCGGCGTGCCATTTTTCCCGGCGAGTGTGTGGGCATTTGTGCCGCCGTATCTTGTATCGCCTGATCCGCTGATTGCCACGCTGTATGTCATCGTGATCAACACGGCGATGATTTTTGGCGTATGGTGGCTTGCCCGCCGTTGGAGTTCCGCCGCAGGACTTGTTGCCGCGCTGTTTCTCGCCGTGAATCCGTATGCTGTGTTTTATGCGCGCAGCATCTGGCAGCCGAATTTACTCGCGCCGCTCATGCTGGCGTGGTTGATCGCCGCCTATTACGGCGCGGCATCGACCGGACGCGCCCGCGCAGTCGGGATCGCGGCGGCGGTTATGATTGGCGGCTTGAGTGTGCAGATTCATTTCGCGGGAGCGGCGCTGATCCCCTTAACGCTCTACGCGCTGATCCGCTTCAAGTGGTGGCGTTCACCCGTTCCCATTTTGATTGGCGGTACAGTTGTGGTGATCGCTGCGCTTCCCTATGCCTATGCACTCCTCACCGAACCGGAGATTATCACGCGGGCGCAGTCGGTCACAGGCAGCGGACTTGCCGTTGATTTGAGCGCGGCGGG
>CALBRY010000499.1 GCA_937927665.1 uncultured Chloroflexota bacterium | reverse complement strand
AGATTCGCCAACCGACCCGCATATCGAACACAGTGACGGTATCCGCGTCTCTCACCGCTGCAAATCCCTGATCGGAGCTGTACACAGCCGCGCTGAGAACTGGTGTATAACGTGAAAACAGTGCGACGACCTCCGCATCTGCTTCCGGATCGACGGTCGATTCGCCGGTTTCCGGATTGATGGTGTAGGTGACGGGTTGATCGAGAGTGTGCAGCACCAGCCGCAGCATGCCATCCGGCATGAGAGCAAGTGAAGATGAGAAAGGAGAAGAAAAAAGTCCACCACCGGCGTCTTCGAACAATGGCAGCGGATTGTCCAACGGTTCGCCCGTTTCAGTCGAGAAGCGCTGCAAGGTGTAATGTGTGCGCGAATAATTGCTGAACACCACCCACACAGCCGCTGCATCGGGCTGAAGCGTCATTGCAATCGGGGGATCAAATCCGGTGATCACATCTTGAATGAGAGTGAGTGTTGGAGCGTTCTCTTGCGCGCGAACGCCTACAGTGATCAGCATCAGGATCAGACTGATAACATAAACGCGGCGTGCAGTCATGCGGGTTATCTCCATTTGTACCAGTCTCTACCATCATTATCGAACCAGAACGCAAAAAACGCAGGTCTTTTACCCTGCGTCCTCTATACTCTCTGCGCTTTAATGTCGATTGCTCTAGCTCAGCGCGTCTTCGCCGCCGTCCACGCGAATGATCACGCCTGTCAGCCAATCCTCGCTGGCGAGATACACAGTCGCCCGCGCCACATCTTCGGCTGTGCCGGGGCGCTGGAGCGCGGTGTTTTTCTTCGCCATCGTGTTCCACTGATCGGTATCGTAATCGTTCGGCTTGAGTACCGCACCGGGGATGATTCCGTTACAGCGGATCGATGGACCGAGTCCCGCCGCTGTCACACGGGTGAGGGCATACAAACCTGCTTTGCTAATCCCGTGATGCGCGTAATCGACCCATGCGTCCGTCGCGCCTTTATCGAGAATGTTCACGATCACGCCGCCCGCCGGATCATTCTGATTCATCATCTTGACCGCGTGCTGCGTGAGCAAAAACGGCGCGGTCAGGTTGATCCGCATCGTTTCTTCCCATTCTTCCAGCGTGACTTCCATCAGGGTGCGTTTTTGAAAATTCGAGGCGCTGTTGACGAGGATATTCAGCCGCCCAAAATCCTGCTTCACCGCGTCCATCAGCGACTCGATGCCTTCAGGCGTGCTCAGGTCAGATTTACACAGCGACGCATCAACACCCAACGACTTGATCTCGCGTTGCGTCTCACGGGCGACATCATCCGACGTAGCCGAATAATGCACCATGACATGCGCACCCGCCCGCGCCAATTCCAGCGCGATCGCTTTTCCGACACGGTGCGCTGATCCTGTGACCAGCGCAACCTGATCTTGTAGGCTAACCCTCATGGGCACTCGCTAGTAGGGGTAGGCGGTAGAAGGCACAGTAAGCAAGAACAGGATCGCAATCAACGCGATCACGATCGGAAGCGTAATCGCCGCCGCAAAAATGCGATTATCCTCACGCAGATGCATATAGAACGCCATCACCAACAGCGCCTTGATCAACGACGCAATCGCCAGCGGGAGCGTGCGGAAGAACCCGATCGGCATGATCTCCGCGATCACGATTTCGAGCAGCGTCAGCCCGCCCAGAATCGCGAATATAAACGTGTAGATATTCGTGTTAAACGTGAATGTTCGCGCACCAAGCGTGATCACAACAGGCGCATCTTCATGATGTGCGATTTCCGCCTGCACCGCCGCCTGACCCGGCGCTGCATCAAGGCTCTCGATCGCTTCTTCAATCGCTTCGATCGGCTTGTTCAGCGATGCCTCTTGAAGGCGGCGCGCATCCCGCGACTCTGGCGTTTCTAATGCCTGAAGTTCTTGAACCGCTTCCGGCACAACATCATCCGGCATCGTCTCAACAGGCATCGCCCGCGCATCGCGTACCGTGCCACTCTGCACATCTTCAAGCGGCGCATCGGGCGCGGTCGGCGTCTCTTTGACTTCCGTCAGTTTGTCTTCTGCTTCGTTCAATTTTTTCTGAATCTCGTCCGCCATTGTCCGCCCCCTAGATCAGATAAATCAACGTGAACAGCAGAATCCACACCACGTCCACGAAATGCCAGTACAAACCGAACACTTCAACGCCAGAATAATTCTTGGGACCGTAGCCGCCTTTCATGGCGTGCCACACCACACCCAGCGCCCAAAGCACACCGATGATCACATGCGCGCCGTGAAATGCGGTCGGCGCATAAAAGCGCATCCCGAATTCACTGCCGTAAATCGTGATGCCTTCGTTGCTCAGGATTGTGTATTCGACCCCTTGCAGCGCGACAAAGACGATTCCCAGCACCGCCGTCAGCCCGATCCACCGGATCAAGCCCTTGCGGTTGTCGCGTTTGATCTCGCGCAGCCCCATCACCATCGCCCAACTGCTGGCAAGCAGAAGGAACGTGTTTAAGCTAACGAGGAACAGCCCGGAGGCTTCGTGAACTTCCTTGACGACTTCTTCGTTGTTGACGCGAAAGAGGACGAATGTGGCGATCAGGATTGAGAAAATGATCACATCCGACGCCAAATATAACCACATCGCAAACTTGACGTTCTCTACGCGCTGAGGCGATTCGGCGGTGTGTTGAACCTTGGCAATATCGCTCATGAACCTTCCCCCAAAAGTGTCGGCGGGGACGACGCACCATCGTCCCCGCCGATTCATGTTGACTATGTAATCTCAGCGCTGGAACAACCAACGCGGAAGCCCGCGCAAAATGAACAGTGTCACCCGCGCCGCCGCGCCTACAAACCAGACCACCCACGAAGCCCGCACGATCAAGACGGCGAACAAAAGCGCATTCACCAGCGAAATCAGGATGCGGTTGTTCAGGATTCCCAGATAGTACAGATTAAACTGCTCGTTGATCACCATCCCGATCGCCACTTCATAGAAAATGAAGTAGAAAATGCCGAACAGGAACAGGATCAGCGCCCATGTTTGGATCAGCTTGGGAACAAACGACGGACGCGCCACGAAAATCACAGCCAGCACCGCGAAAATCAGGCTAAATCCGGTGATATGCTCTGGCGCGTGTGAAATCGTCGCCGGAAGCAGAAGCGCATTAAACAGGAAATAGACCACCACAAACGTAACGACTGCTGTGATGAGCATCCGCAGCACAGGCGGCAAACTGATCGGGCTGGCATTCGCGGGAGCTTCGCCTGCCGGAGAGGTCAAGAGCACCGTTCCTGCCGGAGCACCACCCGCCGCCGCACGCCCTTCGAGCAGTCCGCGATTGATCGTATAGAACAACCACGCAAGCCCGCCGCCGACAACTGCCAGCGTGCCGATCATCACGATCATAAAGACCGCAAAGACCACCAATTCACTAACGACGATTTCACGCCCAAAAATTTCCATCACGAACGTACCAATCGTCTGAACCGATGCCATTGGATCATCGGTGACTTGAAGCGTAAACCCGCCGGGAATCAGCGCGAAACCCCACACCGCGCCGAAAACAACCAGCACAAGCGTGGTCACTGTCCACACAGCCGAGCCAAGCAGTGAAGTCGGCACGGCGGCGGCATTCGCAGGTTCAGGCGCGTGATGTTCTGCTTCTTCACCGTGGGCGCTGTTCTTCGGATCGAAACCGCCCATGCCCCACACGAAAAATCCTGCTGTAAATAGTACGGAGACGACAATCCCCGCGCCCACATCCCAAATCGGATCAAGGTTTTGTAGGAAGCGAAGAACGATGACGACGAGTGATCCAAATAGGAATCCCAGAATCGCCATCGGGATCGCGCGGCTCAGTCCGGGTTGCATAGAGGCGGTTCCCTTTCTTTCAGTAAGCAGTTAAAAGTTGAAAGTTAAAAGTCGAAAGTGGAGGGTCACACTCACTTTTGACTTTTCCCTTTTAACTTTCGCCTTAAATGATGTACAGCACAGTATAGAACATTATCCAAGCGACGACGACAAAATACCACATTTTTGCTGCGGCTTCTACCATCCAATGACGCGCCGCATCGTAAAGCCCTTTACGAGCATTTCCGTACACTTGCAGCATCACCACGCCGATCACGAACGCATGCACCGCATGGAAAGCCGTCATCACCCGGAACACCATGCTGTACTGCCCCGTCATCTGCACCGAGAGAAACTCATACGCCATGATCAGCAGAAAAACCCCGCCCAACACCAGCGCGAATACCCAGTTGGGGAAGAAATCCGCGACCATGCCCGTACGCATAGCATTCAAGCCGCGCCGCGCCAAGAATCCGCTCGCAATCAAGCCAACCACAGCAATCGTCGGCAGCACGTTATCGAGCGCCTCGATGCCGGGGGGCGGCCATGAAGTGAAGTTCGCACGGATTTGCAGATTGACGATGATCAAGCAGACGAAGATCAAAATCCAGCTTACTTGAAAGATGAAAACGCCTGTCCGCTTGTTTTTGAGCGCGAGCAGTTCATCGCGGCTCAGTTCCGATTCCATAATACGCTGTGCCATACTGCGAACGATTACGCCTCAATCCAAGAGCAAATTACCAACCGCAGAGGTGATCTCAGGTAAGTCCCTTACGTTTGCGATGAACCTCCCCCTAACCGTAGAGGGGTTGGGGGAGGAGTAACACGAAAGAACTTACTTTTGCGCTAATCCCCTGCCGGGACGGACGACGCGGGTTTATCAACATTGAGCGCGTCCACCGATTCGCCGAGTTTTTCTTCCTGCTTGTGCAAATACTCCCATGCCGCCTTCGTGCCGTAGCCATACGGATTCTTGAACGGGACAGGATCGCCGATGAAGTTGTGCGCCGGGGGAGGGCTGCTCGTCTGCCATTCCAGCGTGAGCGCGCGCCACGGATTCGCGCCTGCTTCTTTGCCATTCCGCAAGCTGATCACAATGTTGTACAGCAGGATGAACGTCGCCATACCCATCACAAACGACGCCACGCTGATCAACACGTTCCAGCCCTGAAATTCCGGCGCGTACTCCGCCACACGGCGCGGCATCCCCAAAATTCCGACGACGTGCTGCGGGAAGAAGGTGAAGAAGAAGCCGATATAGGTGAAGATGAAATGCCACTTACCGAGTCGCTCGTTCAACATGCGTCCGGTGATCTTCGGGAACCAGTGATAGATCCCCGCGAAGATGCCGAACACGCTCCCGCCGTAAAGCACAAAGTGAAGATGACTCACCACGAAATACGTGTCATGCACATGAATATCGACCGGAATCGAGCCGAGCATCACACCGCTGATCCCGCCGATCACGAACATCGATAGGAAGCCGAGCGCGAACACCATGGCGCTTGTCAGGTGGATTTTTCCGCCGAACAACGTCGCCAACCAGCTAAACACCTTGATCCCGGTCGGCACGGCGATAATCATCGACGTGATCATGAACGGAATACGGAGTTCAGGCGTCAAACTGGTGAACATATGATGCGCCCACACCGTAAACCCGACCAGCGCAATCGCCAAGCTGGAGAGCGCAATCGCGCGGTAGCCGAAGATCGGCTTGCGGCTGTGAACGCTCAGAATTTCGCTCAACATGCCGAACGCCGGAAGAATCATGATATACACCGCCGGATGGCTGTAGAACCAGAACACGTTCTGCCACAGCAGCACATCGCCGCCTTCCGCCGGGTTGAAGAATGCCGTCCCCGCCACGCGATCGAGCAGCAGCAGCGTTAAGCCGCCCGCCAGAAATGGCGTTGCCAGCACAACAATGATGCTCGTCGCCAAAATTGCCCATGCGAACAGCGGCATCTGGAAATAACCCATGCCCTGCGGACGCATATTCTTGATCGTCACGATGAAGTTAATTCCGCCCAGAATCGATGACAAGCCGAGCAGATGGATCGACATCGCCCACAGCGTTTGACCATCGCCGCTGAACAGCGTACTCAGCGGCGGATAGCTCGTCCATCCGGCTTCCGCCTGACCGACGAAGAACCCGCTGAGCATCAAAATACCCGCCGGGGGAATCAGCCAGAAAGCGAATGCGTTCAACCACGGGAACGCCATATCTTTCGCGCCGAGCATCAGCGGAAGCAAATAGTTCCCAAAACCCGCCATCATCGGCACGATCCACAGGAAGATCATCACCGTGCCGTGAATACTAAATAACTGGTTATACGATGTGCCATCCGCCATAAGGTCGATGGCAGGGGTTAGCAGTTCCCAACGGATCATCATCGCCAGCGCACCGCCAACGATGAAGAAGAAGAACGCCGTCATCATGTATTGAATGCCGATAATCTTGTGATCGACACTCCAGCGGAGAAGTTCGTTTAGCTTGAACTTCTTTCCTTCCACATGCCCTACCCCAACGGGGAGCGGCGCGGTAACGGTTGCCATTCGGACTGCCTTTCCTCTACCTAAGCGGACAAAGCGCACTTTGCCCATACCTAAAGTTAATCGCTTGTAAGGACAGGGTATGCCCTGTCCTCATGAGTGTTGTATTTTTCCGTTGCCCGTCGGGTACTGTGCTAGTTAGATACCGCTTCGACACCCGCCGTTTGAGAGAGCAGGTACGCGATGATCGCGTTCAAATCCTCTTCCGGCATGTAGTTGGGTTCGTTCGGCTCGTCGTTGAACTGTGTCATAATTGCGCCGTAGCCCGGAACAAGGAAGGCATACGGTTCGCGGATCGATTGGTGAATGTATTCCTCACCCGTCAGGTTAGGAATGCGATCATCGGCGCGGTCGCCAATCCCATCCAGATTCGGACCGAGAACGCCCGTTGCCCAGTTCAAGTCGGTGAGTTTGTGACACGTCGCGCACGGATATTCACCGCTGGCGAGAATCTGCCGACCGAGCAGCACCGGGTCTTCTGGTGGGAACAATGCGTGCATCGCTTCCGGTTCAAAAAATTCGCGGCGGTAGGTCGCTTCGTCCGGGTAGACGATCAGCCAAGCACCTTGCAGCACTTGTTCTTCTTCGCCTGCCTCATTCAACTGTGTGACCACCTGACCCGCCATCGCGCCGTGACCCGCGCCGCACAACTCCGCGCACACGATGCGATACACACCCGCTTCGATCGGTGTAAAGCGGATTTCAGTCGTGCGCCCCGCCAGCAGGTCTTGTTTCACGCGCATCCCCGGAATCCAGAACGCATGATTTACGTCTTGCGTGGTCAGGCTCACCGCTACCGGCTGATCCACCCATGTGGCAAGCTGGTTATAGCTAAAGCTGATCCCGCCATCGCGCAAATCATCGGCAATTTCGGGGTTAAGTTGATCGATCGATACGCCATCCGGCAGGTTCGCTTGGTCGATCACATAATTGAACGTCCATGCGAAACGTGCGCCAACCGCGCTAACAGTGTGTTCATTCGGCTTGATTGAATGGGTGCTTGACCACACAGCCCAACTATAGATGGTCAACACCAGCACAATGATCGCCGGAATCAACGTCCATACGAATTCGAGCGTGGTGTTACCTTGAATCGGAGGTCCGTCGCTGAGATCACCCGGCTTGACGCGATAGCGCAAGATCGAGTAGACCAGTACGCCTTCGACCAGTAGGAAGATCATGCCGCCAATGGCAAACATGAAGCGAAACAGCGCGTCCACCTGCTGTGCTTCCGCCGATCCAACGGTCGGGAAGAATAGCGGCTGAAGCTGCGCGATTACGATACCGCCGACGATGATGGCTGCACCCGCTGCCGCGATCCAGAGGATCGCGTTGCTGCTGCGCCCGGAACTTTGTACGGTTTTTGGCAGAGTCATAGGGCAGATTGTTCTTTTTTACACAAATGATAAGGCGAATTGTAACTGACAATCTTCACGTCCGCAAGCGCAGAATGTCACAACCTGACGCAAACTATACCACAGGAATCCGGTGGTTACGACCATGCAAAATCTAAAGGGAACATTAGGGAAAATCGACACAGCGTGCGTTTTGAGTTCCGCGCACTTTCGGTTATAACGAAAGATATGCTGGACTGAGGCGAAAGGACTCCCGAATGGACGGCACTACTCTAGTGATTGTGATCGGCGTGATTGTGGTGGTAATCGGCGCAGCCGTACTGCTTTCACGACGCAGTACAGGCAGC
>CALBRY010000498.1 GCA_937927665.1 uncultured Chloroflexota bacterium | reverse complement strand
TAGTCGTGACGCCGCAGCAGTGAAGAAAACCCCTCAGCCCGTCGATTTCTGATCGGAGTGAGGGGTTTGTATTTAGTCGTGGAGTGTGAGTAGATACGCGATGATAGCTTCGAGTTCTTCCGGCGGCAGGACTTCGGGATTGGCGTAGTGCTGCGGCATCAGATTCGCGACGAATTCCGTACCGGTATCGCGCCGCACCTGAATATAGGCGTTCGGGTTGATGATCGACGTGTGAACATAATCGAGTGCTGACGCATAGCCGGGGATTTCTGCCCCGCGCACCGAAACATTCCACAAGCCGGGACCGATCAGGATCATTTCATCCGGTGTCACCGAGTGACACAGGCTGCACGCCCATTGAGCGCCGTCAGGCATGGCGCGCATTTGTTGGAATGCAGTCGCGCCGAGTGCCGGATCAGCCGCTTCGACAGCAGCAGCAAATTCAGGACTTACCGATGATGCATCACCGCCAGCCGCCACTTCAGTAGCTTCAGCGGTCACTTCCACTGGCGCTTCTGTCGCTGCTGGTGTGGTAGGTTCAACGGGAACAGGCGTCTCGGTCGCAGGCAAAGGTGTCTGTGTCGGAGCGGGGGTATCGGTTGGGAGTGGAGTCGGGGTTGTTGTCGCGGTCGGCGGAATCGGCGTATTGGTGAATGTCGCCGTCGGTGCGATCGACGTTTCGTAAGCGACAGTTTCCGCCGCTGCGACGCTTGTCGCCTGCGCGTCTGCCGCCCATTCTGGTGTAGCAACCGTGCCGCACGCCGAAATGAACAGCGCCGCCGCAAGGACAAGAACAAAGGAAATCAAGCGGATCGGCTTCCCGATCATGGGGCGTTTCCCTTCAATGCACGTTTTGTGACGAATTGAACAAGTCCGGTCAGTATACCTGATCGGCTAACTGCCTTGCAATATCGATACGGGAGAACGAAAAACATACGCGCATTGACGCAATTATGTTTTCGTCCTGCTGTTTTTTACAAACTGGCGGCGAATGCGCGAATCTGAGATGCCGCGCCGCCGATGATCGGTTTACCATGCCCAAAACACGCGACTTCTACATCAAGCGGCGCGATGCGTTCTTTGATCGAGTGCGTATTCTGTTCGTAATCGACGAATAACCCCGGCGGAAGGCGGCGCACGCTTCCTAAACGCATCAGCACGTCACCGATGATCAATACCCGCTTTTCTGGCTGCCAAAAGCTGATATGCCCCGGCGCATGACCGGGCGTAAAGACAACCTGTAAACCGCCAAACGACTCCGCGATCACATCACCGTCATTGACCATACGATGCAGCGGCGAAGGTCTGCTCGCCTTCCACCTGAACGGGCGGAGAAGTTTTTGTGCGCCGTGCAGTTTTGCCGGATCGCCGCGTGGTGTTTCGACCTCCGCGCGGATGACACCTGCTTCAAGTTCATGAGCGATTACCTGTGCGCCGGTTTGTTCCGCCAAGAATGGCAGACTGCCAATATGATCGATGTGCGCGTGCGTGATCAAAATGCGTTTGATGCTCGACGGCGTACGACCGCTGGCAATCACTTGATCGATGATTTTTTTGCCGCTGGCTTCGAGTCCGGTATCAATCAGCGAATACTCGTCGTTTCCGTCGTCGGTCAGGTAAACACGTCCCATCAGCAGACCTGTGAAGGTATACAATCCGGGGATGATCGCTTCGAGCATAGTTAGAATCCTGTTGTTTCGGGGCGGCGATAATGGATCAACCGCTGAAGTACCTTTAGCTCATACGGATAATCATACCATTCCAACTTGTAGCGCCAGCCTGAAATGCTTTTGAGCATCGCGCGCATACTCCCGCGCAAACGCATATCCGTAACAGTGGGGTAGTACGCATTCACGACGGATTCAAAGTCGCGCACGCGCCGCCGAATTTTATCCTTAAACCACGGTGTTCCCGGATCACGTCGGAGCGCGAACGATCCCCATTCTGAACTGATCCAGCCTTCAAGCGTAGTCGGAAAGCTGAAACCGAGCCGTTTTGTTTCCTCGTACATCGCGTTGCCATCTTGCGGAACAGGCGTATAGATATACAGGATCAACTCTGTTGCCGGGTTGATCGCTTTCACTTTGCGGATAAATCGCAGCGTCTTGTCCATATCCGCTTCGGGATCAGGTGGGTTGCCCAATACGAACGAGAGTTCCGGCACGATGCCGTAATGCTTCATCCGTTCGACAATGGCGAGCGTCTGCTCGGTGCCGCTTTTACCGCCCTTGTTCATGATCTTGAGCGTTTCGTCGTCGCCGCTCTCCGCCCCCATAAAGATCATTTTCGCGCCGCTGCGTTTGATCTTCTCAAACGTTTGATCGCTGTAGCTCATCAGGGTGTCAACCCGACCCAAACCCCACCAGTTGATTCCGTAGCGGGTGATTCGATCCGCGATTTCGGCGGTGCGCCCTTCATTGACGAAAAAATCCATGTCGGTGAATTCGAGTCCGTCAATCGCGTAGGTATCATGCAAATGC
>CALBRY010000497.1 GCA_937927665.1 uncultured Chloroflexota bacterium | reverse complement strand
TTTTGTCCCTCTCCCCGCTTGCGTGGGAGAGGGACGGCTTGCGGAGCAAGCAGGGTGAGCGGTGTTATTCCGGGATCTGCACGAATTGGAGATCATCGGCTGATGCGAGTTCGACAATTGTGTAGTCGAACAGCGTATCCGGGATGAGCATTTCGGCTAGATTGGTGGAACGCGGCAGCATGGCATCCATCATTGGATCTTCGGTCGCCATCGTCTCGCCCAGATCGCCCGATTCTGCAAGGCGGGCGATGATCTGCGTCAAGCCGCCGTCCGCAAATGTGGGATAGACCGTTCCGGTTACTACGAAGCGTGACCCATCGGTCACACGGATGTCGAATTCTTCGCCGCTGGTGTTGATGACCAACACCTGATCGTTATCGATGGCGACGCCTTCGCCGAGCACGAATGCCCGCACATTGACGAGATCTTCAACAACGCCTTCGAGACTGACCATCTGCCCGACATAGAGCGACGGATCGCCCGTCAGCCCTTCGAGATCAACGCCACCCTGTGCTTCGGGGGTGGCTTCCTGCGCTGCCACAGCGGAGGACAAAATCATGACTAACGCTAGCGCCGCGATAAGCAAGGTTTTCTTCATACGGTAAACTCCATCACTTTGTATGTGCATGAGTAAACCTTAAGCGATCGAGGGAAATACTTGAACGACCGAAAAGCCCATTTCGGGGCGGGCGCTTTGGCGGGATCAAACTTGTGCCACATCAAATGGCATGGGAGAATAGAAAGGCTTTGTTTCATCAACAGTTCGGGGTTTATTCATACCACACTCACCCGCTGTTGCCAGTATGGTAGCGGGCGATGCATCCACCCAAATTCCGAGACTGTATTGCTATAGGATGGAGACGTAACATATGAAAAAGGGTTTGTTGGTTCTCTTGGTAGTTGTGATGGCGCTAACGGCGGTGCTCGGTGTGAGCGCGCAGGAAGCCAGCCCCACAATCGCTGATCTTGTCGTCGCTTCGGCGAGCGGTGATCCGGCTGAATTTAGCATTCTGCTTGCAGCAGTTCAGGCGGCTGACCCGGCAGTTCTGGAGACATTGAGCAATGCAGGCGCGGCGCTGACCGTGTTTGCGCCGACCGATGCGGCATTCGCGGCAGCGTTTGAGGCGATGGGCGTTACGGCGGAACAAGTCCTCGCCGATCCGGCTGCCCTGACCGATATTCTGCTGTATCACGTCGTCCCCGGCGTGTATTCGGCGGCGGATGTCACCGCGCTGGATGGCTCACTCCTCGGTACTGCACTGTACGAAACCGCTCTGCTGGTGACGCTGGACGGCGAAACCGTGCGGATCAACAATGCGGCAGTTGTCATGGCAGACGTGGAAGCCTCGAACGGTATTGTTCACGCGATTGACGGCGTGCTCCTTCCCCCTGTCGCTGAAGAAATGGTTGACGACATGGGCGGCGATATGACGATGGAAACCGTCAGCATCGCTGAAACCGTGATCGCGGCGGCGGGTGCTGATCCGGCAGAGTTCACAATTCTGTTGGCGGCTGTTCAGGCGGCTGATCCGGCGATTGTCGAACTGCTGACGAGCGGCGGACCGTACACCGTGTTCGCGCCGACCGACGCGGCATTCGCGGCGGCTCTGGAAGCGCTCGGCTTGACGGCGGAAGAACTGCTGGCGAATACCGATCTGCTGAATATGGTGCTGGCGTATCACGTCATCCCCGGTCACTTTGCGGCAGAAACGGTTGTCGCGGTGGCGAGTGTTCAAGGTGGCGTCCGCGTGGCGACCCTGCTCCCCGGTTATACGGTCACAGTGACCGCATCCGATATGGGTGTGACGGTGGACAGCGCGAACGTGATCACGACGGATATTCATGCCAGCAATGGCATCATCCATGTGATCGATGCGGTGCTGCTGCCGCCTTCGGACATGTAAGTTTCTGCTGATAATTTAGGTAGCATAAAGGGGTACAGTGGACTGCTGTACCCCTTTTCTTGTTAAATGTGGTGTGGTTTAATCAAGGTATTATGAACACTGACACGTCATTGAACCCGACCCCACTCCCCATTAGTTATATCGGCACGCTGCAAGAAGCGCTGAAGTTTTCGGACGCTGATGCAGCCCTGAACCGAACCGGGACGATCAGCAGCGCGCAGAAAAAAAAGCTGGAACGCGCGTGGTCTCGGCTCTTAATCGGAGGACTCATCGGCATTGCGGCAGTCACAATCGCGGCGACCTTCGCATTTTTCATGGCACAGCGCCAAAGCTCTTTTATTTTGCAGGCGGCTGGGATCGCTCTCACATTCTTTAATGCATTTATTGTGATCCGGCTGGCACAAAGCCGCATTCGTTTGAATACCGATATCAACGGCGCGGTGACGCGCACCGAAGGCATCGTCCGCCATACGGTGCGGATCAGCGGACGGACGGCAAGATATTTGTTAGAGGTGAACGGCGAACGGATGCTGGTCGAAAAGCCGGTATTTTTCGCATTCGAGGACAACAGGCGGTATGCGCTTTATCGCACGGCGGCGAGTAAGACGCTGATTTCGGCGGAAAAGTTGGAATTATAAACGGTAAAAAGAAATGCAGGACAGGGCGTGCCCTGTCCTAGGATGCGTTTTGGTTCTCATTCAATCTCGATCAACAACTGACCCATTTCGACCACATCCCCGACTTTGACGCGCACCGATTTGATCGTGCCGTCGATTGGCGCGGCGATGCGAATTTCCATCTTCATCGCTTCTAACAACAAAAGTGTTTGACCCTTTTTGACGGCTTGCGCGGCGGAAACAAGCACATCACGCACCTGACCCGGCATTTGCGCGGTTAAATCGCCTGCGTGCGCGCTGCGTTTGCTGCGTTTGACGGCTTCGGGAAGGGCGAATGTGACCGGATCGCCGTTCACGGCGGTATAGCGCGTGCTGCCCGCCGCCGATGCGTAGACGGTGGCGCGATCGCCATCGTCAAATGCGAGGGTGAGTCCGCCGTTTTCGTTGGGGATGGCGCGCAGGGTATACGAACGATCCCCGATGACGGCGCGATAGGTGCCATCGGCAAGCGCCTCAAGCGCGACCGAGTACGTTTCGCCGTTGTAAACATAGCTGTACGTCGGCATTTATTCGCCTCCCATGCGGAAATGATCCGACCGCGCCCACGGATCAGGCGTGATTGATTTGCCATCCGATGCACCTGTTGGCGAGATGGTGCGCTCGTGGAGCGCGGCGGCGATCAGCGCGTGATCGAGCGTGATCGCTTCGGGATGTTCGGGCGGGATGAGTTCCGCGAGATGCGCGTCAATAAACGTCGTATCGACTTCGCCCGCCAAAAATGCCGGATGGTTGATCAAGCCGCGCAAAAATTCGCGGTTGGTGGTCGTGCCGAGGATGACGGTATCGCACAGCGCGCGATCCAAGCGGCGGATGGCGGCTTCGCGCGTCCAATCGCTGACGATGATTTTGGCGATCATGGGGTCGTAATGGAGGGTGATCGTATCGCCGCTGACCACGCCCGAATCGACGCGGACGCCGGGGGCGTGCGGGGCGATAAAGCGGATCAGCTTACCGGGGGCGGGCATAAAATTCAGGCGCGGATTTTCGGCATACAAGCGCGCTTCGATGGTGTGACCGCGCTGAACAAGATCGTGCTGTTTGAAGGGGAGCGGATCACCCTGCGCGGTGGTGATTTGCAGCTTGACCAGATCAAGCCCGGTGACGCCTTCGGTAACGGGGTGTTCGACCTGTAGGCGGGTATTCATCTCCAAGAAGTAGAATTCGCCCGCCGGGGTGACGATGAATTCGACTGTTCCGGCGTTGACATAGCCCACCGCCCGCGCCGACCCCACCAGCTCCGCCGCCACCGTGCCAATCTTCTCGCTCGTCCCGTCCGAGGCGTGCCCCGAAACATCCACCCCCGCCGCCGCCGTACCCAACACCCCGCGTAAGCCAAGCGCCGAAGCCAC
>CALBRY010000496.1 GCA_937927665.1 uncultured Chloroflexota bacterium | reverse complement strand
ACTCTTGTGCCGCCACCCACACTCAGGGTATACAGTTGCGGAATTTGCAAGCGCTGCGATGAAAACACGATACTTTCACCATTCGGTGAAGCGGCGGGTGAATTATCGCTTGTTCCCGGATCAAGCGAAGACTCGCTCAATCGGTGCACATGGTCAAATTGTGCGCTTGCGCTGTTCAATCTGCCCGTCAAATATTCGATCGCGCGATCCATCACATAAAGCTGCGCTCCGGTTCCTGCCGCCGAAGCTGCGCGGTCGCTGACGAATACCATGCGCCCTTCGTCAACCATCACGGGCGCGTAATCGTTCACCATATTTCCGCTCAGGTTGACGACCCCGCTCACAAATACGGGCGGCGGCAACGGCGCGAATACACGAGTTGGGGGTCGGGTAGTCGGGAACAGCCGCCCCTCTAACTGACCAAGTGGCAGGGGAGTCGCGGCATTTAGCCCGCCTATCCCTGTCGGTGATGCCGTTGGTGGGATCGCGGTCGGCGTTTGAAAAACGGGTGTCGCCGTCGCCGCAATGATCGTTCCGGTCGGCGTGAAGAGGGGTAGCACTTGGACAGTTGGGGTGGAAATTGGCACACCATCCGCGCCGCTGACACTCAGGGAAAGTCCGTATATTTGACTGATTGGCACACCAAACTCGTTGATATGGCGGCGTGAGACGAACACCAAGCCTTGCGTGTCGTTTTCGCCCTGCCACCACTGCGGATCACTATCGTAATGTAAGCCGTTCGCCGCGCGCGTCTCGGTCGGCTGGATAGCCGATACTTCGCCCGTTTGCGTATTCAACACGGCGAGGAAAGATGGTGCTTCCGGCACACTTTCGTTCAGCCGCCCCACATAGCTAAATGCGATCCATGCGCCATCGGGCGACCATGCCGGATCACTGGGTTCATAAATCACACCTTGATAGACAATCTGCGGCAGTAATTGGCGCGGCGATGAGGCGGGAAAGCGTCGATCCATCAAGTACAATCCGGCGATCGTTCCCCGGTTGACGATGGTATTGTAAACAAGCCTGCTGACTGCGCGATAAAGCGCGCCTTGAACGGCAGGCGATCCTTCTTTGAGAAAATAGTTGATCGCCGCCAGATCGGGATTTGTGGTTAGACGCAAATACCCGTTTTCGACTGCGCTGAGTGCCTGCGCCGGGGTGAAAACTTGTGCATCGAAGGCACGAGACGCACGAACCGCATTCACAATCGGGGTGAAATCGCTGTCACTTAATCCCAACCGGAGTTGGAGATCATACAGTGTTTCTCCCGGTTGAAGCAGGTAGCGTCCCACGCCGAGCCGCGCCCCATACACGATCTGACACCCATCCGGCGACCATGCCGGATCGTATTCTTGCAGCCCCACAATCGTATACGGCTGCGTCTGTTCGATAAACTGATCGCCAGCCCGTGTGATTACAGTGCGGTAGCTGGTATCAAGCGTGCGGTTGCTGGGGATTAGCAGGGATACCTGTTCGATGTCGTCTAGATCGACCACATAAATCTGACGCTGTGGGCTGTTTACATCTCCGCTGACAAACGCGACTCCATTGGGCAGCCGTTCCGGTCGATTGCTCAGGATGAATAACACCACCCCGATCACGACTGCGATCAGCAAAAGCAGCGCGATCACGATTACTGCCGCCGGGATGCGGGTTGGCGGAAGCGGCGGCACATGTATCGTAATGACATCTGAAAGCGTGAGCGTTTCATCCGGGAACGCGAGATCGAGCACGCTCAGCTGTAAGCGATAATCCCCTTCACGAGCAGACGAAGGAACATTCAGGCGAAGTGAATAAACCTGTTCAGCGCCAATCTCGAAATCTTGTTCAGCATTTTCTTCGGTGGTGATCCAAGGGGCTGCCGCTTCGTCCAGAATTTCCGTGCCAATCCGCGCTTTTAAAGGAAAGCCGGAAACATTGATTACCTTCACATCGAATACAGCGATGCGCGTTGCTGGAAGGGTGAAAATATTGGTTTCGCCCGCCTCCGCTGGATATTCAAACGCGAACAGCGGTGTATCCTCAGTTGGAGCCGCTTGCGCCGGGATCTGCTGGTCGGTCATCTTGAGGCTGCTCCTCCAAGAGTTCGAACGTTACATAAGCGGGTTTTTCGCCTTCAATGATGCGGATGATCAATGCCTGATATGCCATTGCACCGGGTGGCGCGTAGATGCGCACATGAAACGCGCGCACATGTTCTTCGACGCGAAACCCGTTGATCCCGGTCGCAACTTCGAGAAATCGCTGTAAGGCGTGGACTGTTCCGCGCTGCTGCGAAAGCCGCACCGAAAGCGCAATCAGGCTGCGGAGATGCGCTAACCCCGTCATCAAATAGGGCGGATCGTCGGCTAAATAACGGCTCAGATTCATCATCCGTGCAAGGTAGGGTAAAAAGTCGTCCGGCGTGGTGTACGGACTCAGGTAAGTGTGCAGCCGCAAATACTCGGCTTCGATTGGGGCGCGCAAACCGGACATCACATTGAGAAAACCGTTGATCGGATTATCCGGGTTATCCAAGGTGCGCTGGATTACCCACGGAAGCAGACGTTCAATGGCTTTAACGTCCATTGGCAGCCACCACCTTGATATCATGCTTGCCCGAAACGAATAACCAAGAGCCGGGTAAGTCGATTTGCTCTGTGAACGTATTCGCCGCAGCAAACCGGAAGGTTACACCGTCTTGGCTGGCAAATACGCCTTCCTCACATCCTACGAAGAACGAACCCTCTTGCGGATGCATCGCACCCGTTCTCAGTTCCGTAAACTGACCGCGAAACATGCCATCACGACGCAGCGGCAACCCGCCGCGAATATCGGCATTCTGCCATTCATATTCTGATTCCGGCACGGATGTTTTCAGCGTGACAAGTCCTTGACGGTTCGTTGTGGCATACAACGTTTCTTGATCCGCAAATAGTGACCAACACGTTCCGCCCGCCCAACCGTTATTCACCTGACGCCAGCCTTCCGGCGATCCTTCGATTCCGCGTAACGTGTAGACAAAACAGCCGCTTCCGACCGAATCACCGCCTGCTGCTGCTGTTCCAGCCCACAAATAGGCGGATGAACCGGTTTCCTGAATGATTAATGACCGCACATCCTCACCGCGTAATCCGCGCCGATCCGCACCCGCCAGATACCGGAAGGAATTGGATTTTCCGCCCGCCGTTGATACATACACACCCTGTCGATCCGCGGCGGCGATGGCGACGTAATTCACGAAGGCATCATTGAAGGTCGCAATCGCATAAAAACCCCGGCTAGGCGCGGCGCGATCAACAATGAGCTGGCGCGTCGGTACATCCTCGTCAGGAGCAATCTCGAATAACCCTTGATCGGCAGCAGCGAGGAGTATCGGCAGATCGCCGCGCATGACCCACGCCGCATCGTAGACCATCGAGCCGAGTACCACCGGGTTTGCGTGCCAGCTTTCGCCGCAGTCCGCCGAAAAATACACGTTGACACCGATGCCGACGGCAGTCGGTTGACGGGTAATCACCGCGATCCAGCCCGGCTGATGAGGACTGGATCGCGCCAACAGAACTTGTTCGTCCTCAAAGCTTCGCAGTAATTCCCAACTTGCCCCACCGTTAAGGGAGCGGAAAATCCGCTCACCGCTGCCGATATACCATGTGCGCGGCTGGTGTTGGTCATACGCGATGGTTTGCACCTGCCGGTCGGGAACATCATCAACCATCATTGTGATCGTGCGAATCCATGCGACACCGGGGCTTTTTAGGATGCGGTTGTAGATTTCAGAGACGCGCAGTGTCTCGCCAAAGCGCCAACCCTCTCCATTTTCTTTGGTCGGGTATGGGCTGATCAACTCGTACAGCCGGGTTTCAACTTCCTTCCGCAGTCTCTCGACATCTTCCAACGGACGGGCGAGAATTTCGGCTTGCACACGAACACTTTTGAAATTCGCCCAATGAACGAGGCTTCGTGTCCCGACCGGTCGGCGTGAATCGAGCAATCGTTCGACACTGGCACGCGCATCTTGTTGATCAAGGTCGCTTATCAGCGCGTTCATTTCGGCAAGCGAGATTCTGTCCCGCGTCGAATCGTTCAGTTTGGGTAGTGCCGCGATTTCGACAGTACCCGGCTGCGCGTGCGCCCAAAAGCCCGCCTGAGCGAATACATGCGCTCGCTCAATAAAGCCCGAATACTGGGTGACGGCGGCTTCAAAATCCGATGCCGTAATCACGCGGGAGAGTGATTGCAGTTCCAGCGGACCGCGAATTAACACATTGTCGATTGTCTCCACCTGAGTCCCGCCAGCCGCGCGCGCGGGGTTGGTTACGGATATACCCGGAAGCGGCGTTTTGAGTGTATTCAGCGTGCGCGGCGCGACATTCCCAATTGTGCCGCCGCCAGAGACATACCATACGCGGATTTCTGCCTTATCCGCCGGAATTTCTGCAAGCGGGCGCGAGCTTTCGTCGCCGCTCAACAGGATCATCGGGGCAAATTCGATGAGTCCGTTCACGCGATCAACACGAAAACAGAAACGCTCGCCGCCGCTGATGCTAAACTGCTCAACTTCATCCCAGATGTGATAAGTCTTGCCTTCTCGTGTGATGCGCTCCGCATCGACCGGCAGTTGTGACGGATCGGCTTCGATGCCGACAACCAGATGACGATGTTCCTGTGACCGCGCCACGATCGGTGGTTGGGCAACCGTGAACTTTTGCCCTACCTGTCCGCTGCTCACGCCCAGCAACTCGCCGTTGATAACCGTCCCGTGAAAGGCAAGCGCGGCAACCTGCGTTTCTCCCGCCGCGAGCGTGACATTTTGCGCGGTGGTGAAGATCACCGGATCGCCGGAATCGGCGGCGCGTTCGGCGCTGACTTGTGTTCCCGCCGGGATCATCACTTCCGTTTGCGCGGCGGATGCTTCGCGGCTGAAAACAAGTTCGACCTGTGCCGCTCCGGGGGAGCGCATACGCACACCGATGAGATCGAGCAGGGCGATATACACTTCTTCCGGCATCTGGTTCAGCCGGTAAATCATCGTTTCTGCCAGATGTGCGAATAATTCGAGCAGCACCCGACCGGGGTCACTGGGCGAAAGATCATTCCAGTTACTTTCCGGGTGTTTTGCCTTAAATAGGGCGAGGCTTCGTTCGATCAGTTCGTCGAATGAATAATCGATCAACTTTGGCGATGGGAGTGGCATTACGATGCTGCTCCTTCTAGATTGACCGGAAGCACCAGCGTTCCAGTGCGCAGTGTTTCACGAACTCGATAGACCAGCAGAATATTCAATTGATTCGGAATGTGGTCGTCCGGTTCGGCGTCCAGCGTCATAATATCGATGCGCGGCTCATACCGTTCGATGGCGCGGCGCACATAATAAATCGCCAAGCCCGCCGTTGTAGCATCGTTTGGGGAAAAGATCAGCCGGAACAGATCGCAGCCGTAATCCGGACGCATCACACGCTCACCGGGAATCGTCGTCAGCAGCAGGAGCAATGCCTGCCGAATATTCTGATCACCGCTGACCAGTTCGATGCCGCCAGATAATGCAAAGCGCATTCCCATCGTTCCCCGATCAAGGTCAGGGTGAATGAACCGCATTGCGCGGCTGTCAACTGTCATCAGCCTGCTCCATCAACAAATGATTGCCCCGGTTTGCGTACCGAATACTCAACTGCGCCGGGTGGGGTGCCGTCGGTTAAGCCCTTCAACGTATCGAGGCAGACTGCATGCCCTTTCACGCGGATAAAGGATGAATATCCCGCAAATACGGGGAGAGTCTTGCTGCACGGCTTGATCCCGACCGGCGGATTGGCATTGGTACAGCCGAGAATAGTTCGTCCTTCCGGGTCTTTGGCAACGAGCACACTGCGCCCCTTGACGGTGACTAAGCCCTGTGATGCCGAATTTTGAACCTTCCCGGTTTCGTGCGCGCAGTAAAGCGCGGCATCTTCGGTCAAGAACTTCATCTTTATCCTTCATCAAAGTCTATTTGGCGTCCCACAATTCGAATCTGATGCCCCGGCGCGGCGATCTCCAGATCCGCACCGGCGATGAGACGGACGCTCCCCGGCGACATTTCCAACAGACTGCCGTCACGGTTTTGCAGCCGCAGTCGCCCTGCCGAATCGTCAAGTTGGATCAATTGTCCGCCAGAGGTGCGGAACGTATAGCGCTGACGCCGCCCATTGACGATCCCGTTATCCGGTAGGCTTCCGGTGCTGTATACGCCGCCGATCACGACTCCTTGACCGGGAAATGCTTGCACAATCAAAACCAGCACGGTGTCACCGACTTCTGGCAGCGCGATAATGCCCTTATCCGCACCCGCACCATCCGCGACGACGCTCAGCCAGTCCGTTTCAATCGGGTCACGCGCTTCGATTGCCTTAAGCAGCACGCGCACGCGCCCATCATCGCCGTTGATATCAGAAACGACGCCGATCGTTGCCGTTACGTGATCATCCTGCGGCGGAACGGTCGGCGGTTGGGTGTCAATCTCGGTGATGTACCCCTTCGTTGAGTCGATCGTGTGGTTCGCGGATGTGATCACATACGCGCCGTTGACAGCAGGAGCCGCGTTGTTCATCCGAATGACTGCACCCGGTTGCAATAGAGGATGACCGTCGATGACTGCCCACACTGAACGTTCTGCCGCTTGCCGCCGCCTTAGCTGTCCTGCCGAAAATGCCCGCGCGTGCTCTGCATCTGCGACGATTGCGTTGACGTGATAAAACACGTCGCCGCCGTCTGCGCCGCTGCCCGCACTGTGAAGGGTAAAATCCTGCGGATGCCATCCCGCCGTGCGTACCTGCTCATAGGCGTACAGGCGGTTAGCGGTAAAACGCGCCTCTAATACGTTCCCCCCGACCGTGACCGGCAGAGGTTCGCCCAACCCGTCGAGGGTGAATAGGCGCAGCACGCCGTTAAATACATAAAAGACCAGCCCTGCACGCTCGGCGGCTTGACCGAGGAAATCGAGATCGTTTTGTCCGTGCTGGAGTACCCAGCGCCAGATCGGACCATCCGCGTCTATCGATGCATCGAATCCGGCATCGCGGCTAAATTGGCGGGCAAGATCGGCGGCGGTCACTTGAATATGACTGCGGATGGATTGATGCCGCCGAAGCCGAACGAGCGCATCATAACCACGGACGCGGATTTCCTGTTCGCCGCGTGCGCCGTAGATATATTCAATGGCGGTGACTTCACCAGCGAACAGCGGCACGCTGTATTCGTTCAGGCTGACACGCAATTCCATTCCGGGCTGAATATCTGGCAGTGCGCCGGGTGGATCAGAGAAAGTTAGTTCACACAGGCTGGGCAGCATCAATCGCTGCTGAACGCGCACAGCGATCAGACTGCGCGGATCGACCGCGTAGCCGCCGCCGATCTCAAGCTGAACCTGTGGTAATCCGACAATCGCGCTCATGACTGCTTACCGATTGGAGGAATAGTGAGATGCTGCCCCGGCATCAAATTCAACGGGTCACGAATTTCATTCGCGTTCGCGATCACCCGCCACAGTGCCGGATTACCATAATAATGCGCGGCGATTTCATCCAGTCGTTCGGTGTCACCGCCGCTGCCCATGACCTCATGCACAACTGCATCCCGTTGTGGGAGAACGGATTGCGCGACGGCGGTCAGTGGTTCACTTAGCGGGGGCGTGCGTATGGCAGAAGCCCCTTCATCAATACGCAGCATACGCAGCCGCAGCCACGAACGACGCGGAATGCCTTGTGAAGTAAAATCTTCCAATCGTTCGCTGATTGTCGCGATCACACCGGGAAAGCTCCACACTTTGCCCCAAATGAAGCGCACATGATAAGGCTGTACATACGCGGGGGCGGACGTCCGCTGTGTTTGGTTTTCGCTCAAATTCCACAGCGGCTGAGTCAGATTGCGTACGTCATCCGTCATAAATGAAGAACCCAACAGCGTGACATCAAACAGCAGCGACACGGTAAGTTGAGTGCTGCCGCCACCCGTGTACAGCAACGGATCATCACTTAAATACCGTCCCCCAAGCTGTCCGCTCAAGGTCGCGCGCTGACGAATCCCGGCTGCACGCTGTACAGTCACATGTTCCGGGTTAAGCAGGCAGGTCACACGTTCTTGAGTCGCTTCGATTAAGAATGCTGCGCGTTCCATAAGGTGTTTGCTGCCAATTGTTCGCTGTCAAGACGGCGTTGATATTTGGCTTTGAGCGATTCCGCTTCGTGCTGTGGTTCGCCCCCGTCATCTGAAAATTCGGGCAGTTCAACCCAGTGATCACTGAACCCGCTGTACTGCGGTTCTGATGGGATCGGGGATGATCGTGCCGATGCTTCCCATGTGTCACCGTTCAGAATCGGCAGTGTAGGGTGGAGTTGATGAATAGCAGTTTGGAAAGGTGTGTTCGCCTTTTCGACGCCTTCAGAACCAGAGACGGCGCGGTTCGGCAGCGATGCCTGTGATTTCCGCGACATATCCTCCGAAATATTCGCCGCTTGATCGATCACGCCTTCAGGGTGGTGATGCTGCACTTCTGCCGTTGATGTGCGGGCGTGATGAGGACTCGTCTGTGATGCTGCCAACCTTCCCCGCCAAGTTTGCGCCCCTAAATTCATGGCAGCAGCACCGCTCGAAGGCGGCGCAAGCAGATCGCCGGGTACTGCGTGTTGATTCTGTGGCGGGTCGGAGTGTTCGCTGCTTCTGGCATTCGTCGGGTCTACCCGTGTCTGTGCGGGGGTAAGGGATGGAGTTGAGGCGGCACGGACAGGTTCAGTAACGAGAAAATCCGAGCTTTCGCCCGTGTCAACCCGCTTTGATGATTCAAATGACGGGCGCACATGTTCAACGCGCCATGAATTCCGGCGCACGCCAGCGATAGGCTGTTTCTCTTGTGCGGCGGGGCTGGCTTGCTGCACCGCGTGAACAGCGGGTTCTTCCCATGCTTCGGTGAGCATGGAATCCGGTTTATCCGCATCTTGGCGCGTTTCGGCAGACTGCGCCTCAGGAACGGTCAACTGGCGGATCGCATGCAGCCAAATCTCGCGCCCTGAGAGCGGCGGTTCACGCGGCACGTCAGCTTGCGGTTTATCTTCCGATCGCATACGGTCGGTGCTTGTGGGATCGTCCGTGCTTCCGCTCACTGTAAGCGCGAAATCAGGTGACAAATCAAAGCTAGGCGAGGGGGATACCGCCTTCATATCAAATGTTTGCGCGTCGCTTTCCATATGTTCGCGGATATACCGCAGCCAATGTTCTGGTGCGCCTCCACTTGATGGCAACGGCTTATCAGCGCCGGCTGTGAGCATTACCGTCTCGGTGCGCTCTGTCCATGAGACGATCCGGGAAGCCGCCGATCTCAAAATCAACAACGCCCTTAAGATAAGCTTCTGGAGCATAGAATCTCCGTTAGCCTCGTGAGAGTTTGTCGTAAACCAGCGTGACACTTTCGACTGCGAGTTCTTGCAGGCGCGCATTAAGCATCGTGCCGTGCCATTCGCTCACCCAAGCATTCGTCAGGTTGTAACGGACTTCTTCGGTTGCACCATCTGAATCGAGCACGATGATCGAGACATTGCGCCGCACAGTCTTTCCGTTCATCGAGGTCATGAACCAGTCAAATAGTTCATCCGAGCGCGTCAACCCGTATCGCAGCGTAATATCCGCGTATTCGATATAGCCGGGCAGGGTGACTAAGGCTGCATTATTGCCACCTTCGCGGTATTTGATGGGCGTAACCCGCGCACCAATACCGGATATTTCGGTAAAATGTGCGATCGTGATGCCCGGCTGAAACGCCAGCTTAAAATTAAATGCGCGTAAAATGTCGTCAGCAGTTGCCATTATTGCGCCTCCCCTGTCGTCTGAGTGCTGGTTCCTTCGGCATATTGGCTAATGCGGAACACCACAAATTCGGCAGGCTTCACGGGCGCAATCCCGACCAAGGTAATCACGTATCCCGCATCAATGCTTTCAGGTGGATTGGTTTCTTCGTCACATTTCACAAAAAATGCTTGTTCCGGGGTCGCGCCCATGAGTGCGCCAGAATTCCAGATGATGGTCAGGAACGCGGTCACGTCGCGCACAATAGATTTCCAGAGCGTGCGATCGTTCGGTTCAAAGACGATCCATCGTGTGTTTTCTGCGATCGATTCTTCGATCATGTTGAACAAGCGGCGAACATTCAAATAGCGCCATTCGCTGGCGGTTGCCGCAAGCGTTCGTGCTCCCCAGATACGGACCCCTTCCTGAGCGAACAAACGAATGCAGTTCACGCTGGAACGATTGAGAATTTCCTGTTCTTGTCGCGTAATCAGGTAGGACAGCCCGATTGCGCCGCGAATCGATTCATTGGCGGGTGCCTTATGAACGCCGCGTGTTCCATCTGTGCGCGCCCAAACGCCAGCGATGTGACCCGATGGCGGCACAAACACCAGTGCGGCTGTGCTCGACAGTGGATCGCGCACCTGAATCCACGGGTAGTACAGCGCACCGAATCCGCCATCTGATTGGCGCGGGCGTGTGTTCGCGCGTCCTTCGCTGGGGATGAGCGAGTCGGGAGCCGTATCCGCCGCTGGTGAGTCTAGGACTGCGACACGATCTTTGAGACTTTCACAATGTGTCAGGATTTCATCATAGTCCCCTACGGTGGTGAATCCGGGGGCGACAACAATCGCGATTTCGTCAAAGAGTGCGAGCGCCGTCAACCCATCACGCAGCAAACCGCGCCGAGCGTCAACACCTTGGATCGGGTCATTCGCAGGGGCTTCTTCGTCGTCGTTCGCTGCACCGCGTCGTGCGCGTGGGCGGGGTGCGTCGGTCATGCCCACATTGGCGATATAGCAGCGCGACCCACCATTTAGGAAGAACCCATAAACGGCATTCGCGAGCTGTGTACTTTGCAGAATATCACTTGGGTTGTTTGGGTCTCCATCCGGCTTGACGCAAAACTCACGGACGAACTGCGCCCAGTTGTTTACGGCGACGGCTTGCAGGGGTTGATTTTCCTCAGGGCGGTGTGCCATCGCGTTGGGAGCGACACCGATAAAGCCAGCGGTGCTCGTCCCAACCGGCTCAATAGGGCGTGCGCCCCCCGGTACTTCCTCGATATACACATCAGGTGCAGAATAAAACGGCATCTAGGAGCACTCCCATTTATTCAAAGGATTCAAAATGGATGTGATGCGGTGTGCCTGTGAGCGGTTCGACCGTCGTCTGTTGTTCTGCTCCTTTCGCCTTGACTAGCATACGAACCGGTTTATTCGGAATGTGCGGAAAGATAAACTCGCCGCTGCTGGTGGTGTACTGTGATCGACGAAGTGCAGGAAGAATGACATACGCACCCGCTATAGGCGTTGCATCAGGACCGGTGACGAACCCGTGCAGCGAAACCATCCCCACGCTTTCCATTTTGAGCGGATAGCGCACACGCGGGACGTTTGGCTGTGGGAGTTCATAAGCCGCCGTTGTACTCAACAAAAAAGCCGGATGTGGATAGGTCCCAAACTGTGTCCATAGGTTTTCCGGTAGATCAAAACGAATGGTGTAGCTGGGCTGCTGCATGGCTGCGAAGAGTAAGCTGCTTAGGTGATCATGTGCCGTATCCGGCTGATCTTCCCAACAAGAAACGAGATAGTTTAGACGAACTTGGAGCGGTGGACGTTCGGTTGTACGTTCGGGGGGCAGCGGGGACAATGAGAGCAGGTACAAACTGACGCCGTTATCAAGAGGTGGCGCACGCAAACTGATGTTCACTTGATCGATCTGGCTTTTTGCCCACGTTAGAAGCTCCTGATCGATTGCACCAAACATACAAGCCTCATTGTGAATTCTGTAAAGTGCACTACAATAACCAATATAATGGCTTCGTTTAGAAAACGCAACATTGTTAAATTTGTTTCAAACTTATCAATGTACTGCGTTAGTGGGGGAGAAATGAGCCAATGGTTGGAGTGCCTCGGGTTCCAGGTGGTAATTACATTCTTCAAGCATTTCGGGGTATTGGTTGGCTGTTAGCGCCTCTCGCTGACGATCGACCTCAAGGATACGGCAGTCGGCTCTGGTATTTAAACGATATTTTCATGGTGCTGTACTTATTTACCGCTGCTGCTTTGTTATACGCACAATCTACCCAGAGCGGAGGCGCCTCTATTCAAGGCGGACTGATCTCTACTTCGGTTCTATTCGGCGTCTTGCACTTTTGCTTTCGCGTTTGGCATCTGGTGACTGTACTCCGTGAAGCCAACCGTGATTGGTGGAAGGTTACCCTAGATATTATTCAGCTATTTTTCGTCATCAGCATTGCCGTGATCAGCATCATTATGGTATCGGTATATGAATCCGGCGATTCTGCCATTCTCACGTGGGCGCGTACTGTCGCGATCATCTGTGTCTTGCTGAGTGTCGTGAACTATCGTGTGCTTGCGCTCCTGAACCTTAGCAAGCGCGCAGCCTTCAGCCCTTATTACTTTGGCTGGAAATACCTTGATGACCCGCATAAGAATGATCCCAAAGGGCGTACGTTTGACATGATCGCGGTTTTCGCACAGATTGCCGCATTTGCTTTTCTGATCGCCACTGTATTTGTCACGTCAACATCCGAAACCGTATTCAGCAATGGAACCGAAGCAGGCTTCACATTTCCGATTACTTTAGCCATGATCTCGCTCTCCATCATGTGTCATATCATTGTTTTAGGGCGCGATTTTGGTTTTCGCAGTTTAAGCGAAGGCAGTTTGGTCGCGGTTGCGACCGATTTCATTTTCGGCACCTACGGTCTTTGGGGAACAATTCTTTCTGGTATCGCCATCAGCCTGACGTTCGATTCAAGCAATTATGATTTCAACGCCCTGAATGGTGGACTCCTCATGATCGGCGTGATTGTCACGCTCGGCGGTATTGTGCTGGCATTGGCATCACTCTCTTTCGATACCACATTGAATGCGATTGCGTATGCGGGTGTTTATGCAAATTTCGTCAATGTCGTGTTTACCGTTCTCGGTGTCGTTTTTATCATCACAGTGGCATCAGAGCCTTCGCCATTTACAAATTCGCTGAACCTTGCCGCCAATACCGCCGGAATCGGAATTGTGATCGCCGGTGTATTGAGCTCGAAATACAAATATGCCGATGTTCCCTCCGTCGAAACGAGATACGAAGCTCGCCTGCGTATAGCGAGGCGGCGTTTCGAGAAGTTCAAAATAGGGGTGTTAGCCATTCAGCTTCTCGGAATTGTGATGCTGATCGTGACCGATCTCGTGCGGCAGTACGACAGTGAGGAGTACGAAGATGTAATCAAAGGGCTGGTGATTGCAACGGCTGTTGTCTTAGGAATCGCCGCACTCTCGGAAATTGTGCGCCAGCTCTGGAAGTTTTTCTCCCTTAGACTCCTAAAACGCCAACAGAACAATGTGGTGATTGCCCCGGTAAGCCACCGATCATCAGGCGGTTCCGAGCGGAATTCGATCAACCTCAGTGAAGATGAAGATGCCCCGCGGTTAGAGCCAATCATGGATAGGGAAAAGATGCATTCCAGAGAGAGCATTAGTGACGATGAAATACGCGAAAAACCGCGCCGCAAAAAGGAAAAGGAAGTGAAAATAGTAGAAGAAGAACCTGAAGTACCACTCAAGACTAAGAAAAAAACACGTCAAGAGAAAATAGAAGAGAAACCACAGTAAGACCTCGCAGTGCACCCTCTCCTCAGCTGACGCACTGCGAGGGGGTACTCTAGAATAGGGTCAGGGATCATCGTGAATCAAAAAACCCATCTCGTGTGAGACGGGTTTTCGCTTGTGCCCCCAGCAGGAATCGAACCTGCGCCTTCGCCTCCGGAGGGCGACGCTCTATCCGCTGAGCTATGGGGGCGAATAGATAGAAGCGAGTATAACAGGAAGTTGGTACTGAATCAAGAGACGTAGGGAAATCAACGGGCGTTGGCTCTAGAAAATCTGCCGTAGATCGGGTAATGTGCTGTGATGATTGTCCGCACATGAGCCTATCGATGGGTATGTTGAGTCAGCATTTAGGCGTAAATCGCGGCGGTGGTATGCTGCTGTTATGCGCCGCCCTGCTCATTGGAAGCTGCAGCGCGCTGGGATCTTCACAGAATCCTGAAGTATCAGCGACCGAGCAGAACATCAGTTTAGCTGCGGAAGGCACAGCGCTCCGCGATGCGCTGAATCGGCAGAGCGTCGACACTGCCGCCACTGCCGCCGCCGCCGAAACCTACATCTTGGAGCGCGAAAGTGTCAACGCTCAACTTCTTGCGACCCTTCGCGCCGTAATTCCACCCACTCAGCAAATTGTGCAGGGGGCGGGAGCAGGCACGCCAAACTTGAATGCCCTACCTCAACCCCCCGGCGTGACTGGAGCAG
>CALBRY010000495.1 GCA_937927665.1 uncultured Chloroflexota bacterium | reverse complement strand
GTTTACCAGCTTAACACGGTGCTGGGTGTGTATACCGAAAGCGGCGGCGTCCTATCGTCTGTAACCTGCAATGATCAGAATGCCGGGGCAGCAACCTCAGCCGTCAGCTTTAACGGGACGGCAGGTGTCACCTATTACATCGTGGTGGCATACAACGGATCGACTAACGTAAGCGTGCCGAATACGCATTCGCTCAATTTCAGCGTGTCCACATCGACACCGCCGCCGAGTGCCAACGTAACGCTTGAGGTCGATTTACAGCGCCGCACTCCCGCGCCGCACAGCTCATGGGCAGTGCCGGTACGCGTGATCGTCGAAACAACAAGCGGCACGCGGGTGATCGATAACGTGTCGTATACGCTGGATAACAGTGGGTTCTTCACGATCAACACGCTCTCCCCCGGTTCGTATATCTTCTGGGTCAAGAGCGCGCACGCACTCGCCGAAAGCACGACGGCGACGATCGTCAACGGTGCGAACAATGTTTACGTGGGGGTACTGCGCGAAGGCGATACCAACGGGAATAACCTTGTCGATTTGATCGACTTCTCCGGCTTCGCATCAGCATTCCTCAGCACGCCAGCCAGCCCGAACTGGAACCCGAATGCTGACTTCAACGGCGATACGAATATCAGCCTGCTAGATTTCTCGCTGCTTGCGGGCAGCTTTGCCACAAGCGGCGATCCGGAGCCGTAAGCATAACTCGTCGTTCCCCTCTCAATCACTTGCGAGAGAGGGGAACGGCATTACCCGCTAGCGACCGAGATAGTTCAGCACGATGCTGTTGAACATATCCGGCGTCAAGAACATGGCGAAGTGACCTACACCCGGCATCAACACCAATTCCGCGTTGGGGATCAACTGCGCCATTTCAAAGGCATGTTCCGCGTAAATCGCTTCTTCTTGCCAACCGTCAATGATCAGCGTCGGCACTTCGATCGCCATCAACTGAGCTTCGGTGAAGTTCGGCTCGGTTGCCCACATATTGCCGATATTTTCGAGGAACGCATCGAAGCCATCGGGATTGGGTGACAGCCGCTCATAATCGACCAACGACTGCTCGATATAGGCGTTAAAAACATCATCTTCGCCAATGTCCGTCCGCACACCCGGCGGGATATAGTTCGCGCCGTATGCGACCAGCTTATTGAGGCGTTCCGGGTGATTGATGGCAATATCCAACCCGATGATCCCGCCATCGCTCCAACCCACCAAAGATACCGCGTCGATCTCCAGATAATCGAGCAGTGCCAGCACGTCGCTCGCCATCAGTTCGTAACCGATTGGCGTTTCGGTGACAGTCGAACGCCCATGTCCCCGGCTGTCCGCCGCGATCACCTGATAACCCGCTTCGACAAATACCGGAATCTGATTGGCGAAATAATCGGCGTTCCCTAAGCCGCCGTGCAGCAGCAGCAGGGGTTCGCCTTCACCATAAATGGCATAGTACATCTCGATATCGTTCACCGGAGCCAACCCGCTTGTGGTGGGTTCGGGAAGTTCGCCCAGCACCACCGGATTATTCGGGTTGTCCTGTGCCGTGACAGCGCTGAAGCTGAGCATCAGCAGTATGAAAATACCGATCAGGTGTCGAGTAGTAACACGCACGTTCATTGAATTCCCCCCTGTGTATTCAGTTGTCATTGAGTGCAGTAATGGAGCGCCACACGCGTGGCAGATTCAAGTATAGCGTAAGTGACGAGCGATCACCGATTTCCGAGCCAATACGCACACACGGAATCCCGCGCATACACATACATATCACGCTCGACAGTGCTCCATACGGTTTTAGGCACGTTCGCCCACAAATCGCGTTCGAGCATCGCTTCTGAATCGAGCATGGCGCGCAGCCGCCGGGGAGTCATATCCTTACCCATGCGCGGCGCGAGAATTTCCAGCGTTTCACTATGTCCCGCCGGATTCACCTGCCGTTCGATGAGCAGATTCCATTCTTTCAACGCGGAATCCGGCAGGAAGGGCAGCCAATCCGAGGGGCACGCATTCCGCAGCGTTTCCGCCATATCGGCGCGGGCATCCGGCGGCTGGGTGATTACGGCATAATCGCGCTCATCCATCAAGATCAGCAGCAGATTCAGCATCAAGAAGCGAAACCCGCGTGATCCCCATGTCTCTACACCAAAATAGGGCGCGGCGAGATGCCGTGACCAGTATTCATCAACGGCGAGATGGGCGACATACCCGGCAGTGAAAGCGCGGGCGGCATCGGTCGCGGGTGACCACAACGACGGGTTTTCGCTCAACATGACGCGCCACGGCGGATCATCCGGCATGTGATCGTAACGATAAAAGTGTGTTTCCCACCGCTGGCGCGCCGCCAGATAATGCCCGTCGGCGGCGATACTGCCCAGATAAAACGCGCCGCGTTCACGATGAAGCAGCGCGCATTGTTCAGGCGCAAGGACGGCATCCGCCAGCATTTGACGGGCTGCCGCCAGATGGGTGAAAGGGGTAGGCATTCGGTTCTCTCTCAGCGGGCGGCGCATCCATTGACATGCCGCCCGTTTTCGATCACGGACTTGGCTCCAGACAGCTTGGGAGTTCAGCCGTCGAGCGCGGGAACGTTTCGGCGTAAAACGTGAGGTACTCGGCAACATGAGCGCGCCAGTAATCCTCGGTGTGATCGCCGGATGGATTGATAATGAATGTGTGATCGATGCCGCGTGCGCTTAAGCGACTGCTGAACAACTGCAAGTTCGCGCTCGCCGGGTCTTGCGTGCCAACATCGAGATACATCCGCAGATTTGCCTGCGATAAGAACGTCGCATTCAGCGCGAGTTCAAGCGGATTATTTGCGGGCGGCGCGCCTTCTTCGCTAAACGCGGCGCTGTGACCGCCCACCATCCCGAATACATCCGGGTGGCGCATGGCGATGCTAAACGCCCAGAATCCGCCGCGCGAAATGCCGCCGATTCCCCGGTATTCGCGGTCATTCCATGTACAGAAATCGCGTTCGACTGCCGGAATCAATTCATCTAAGATGACCGTCTCATAAGAGCGATCAGGCGGGAAGGTGTTGCGTGTACCGACAACGCCGAAGAACGGCATAACCACGATCATCGGACCGAGTACACCAAGCCGCAGCCCTTGATCGAGCGATTCATCAACGCCGATCTCGTCCCACTGCGTTTCGGTATAACTTGCGCCATGCAGCAAAAAGACGACCGGATAGCGCCGCTGTGATTGGATATAACACGGCGGAATATACACCCGATAGCGCAAATTTTCGTTGGCGGTGGCGCTGCGAAATTCATCAAACGCGATCAACTGCCCGCTGTCCTCGTCGCACGGAATCCCGGTCGCGGTCGGCGTCAGGCTCGGCGCGAGTGTCGGGGTGCGCGTCGCGGTCGCTGCCGGGGTCGCGGTCGGCTCCGGTGTGAGACTCGGCTCGGCGGTCACGATGATCACCTGAGGCGTTGGTGTGGGGAATGGCGCGAATGGATCGCACGCCACCAGCCCAAACGCCGTGACCAATACGATGAGAGAGAGTAGTAGAATCGACGGTTTGTTCATGGCAAAGTATTATAGCACGGTGTCAAAGGCTCTAGTACACTGTAAGCATGTGATTGTGATGCCACATTTTTGAGACATCGATATAACGAGGAACACGTTGCCTATGAAACGTTTGGGGTTCATCGTTTCCCTTCTCCTGCTCGCCTTTGCTGTTCAGGTGAGCGCTCAGGAGCGGCTGCCAGCCGACGAGATCAACCGGATCGCCCAGAGTGTCGTCGAAATCACAGTGATTGTGGATGGCGAATTCTACCCATCGGGTTCCGGAACGATCATCAGCGCTGATGGATTAATTTACACCAATTACCATGTGATCGAAGGCGGCGACGATTTTGCAATTTATATGCCAACCGATCTCGCAGAATTGCCTGAACTACGTTACTACGCCTCGGCGGTGGAAGTGTTTCCTGATTTTGATTTTGCGATTCTTCAAATCGACCGGGATGAGCGTGAGCGTGATATCGATTCGGGATCGCTCAACCTGCCATTTATTCAGTTAGCGGCAGCGCTGCCGGTGTTGGGTGAACCGGTGTTCATCTTCGGTTATCCCAGCATTGGCAACGGATTCTTGGTGTTCACCAACGGAACGATCACCACGATACAGAATGAAGATTTTGCCGGGGATCGTCTGCCCTTCCTGTACCAGACCGACGCCGAAATTTCGCCGGGGAACAGCGGCGGCACTGCTGTCAACCTAGCGGGTGAGTTTATCGGTATTCCGTCGGTGGTGCAGAGCGAGGAGCGAACCGGCGGGCGATTGGGTGGCATTATCAGTCTTGCGGCGCTTCAGTTCGCGCTCGATACGGGCGGCAGTGGTTTTGAACCCGGCGACGATCCCCGCGATGACGGGAATGATTCTCCAGCGCCGAGCAGCGGTGAGCTAGATTACCGTCTCGATTCGAATTACGGCGAAACCCAGCTTGAGCGCCGTTTCGATGACCCGCATGTGATCGAAGCCATCAGCGGTCCAACTCAGGAGAGCAATGTTGATATTGCGTCGCTCAATCTTGGCGATCAATGCCGGGGCTTTGCCACCTCACAGCCGGATTACCGCGTGTTCTGGTCAGGGGATGCGAATTTCCTCCGCATCTTCTTTGCGGCTGAAGGCGGCGAAGGCGATACCGTGCTTGTGATCAATCAACCGGATGGATCGTGGATTTGCGTGGATGACAGCTTTAACACGCTCAGCCCGACGATCGATTTTACGCCGCCGCTGGAAGGTCAGTACGATATTTGGATCGCCAGCTATTACGCGGACGAAAATGTACCGGGGTCTTTGGTCATTACGGAAGATGACAATCTGACGCCGGACAATTTCCAGTAGAACATTCGATTTTCTAACGCCCCTGCCCTTCTCTATCGCAAACGGTGGAGAAGGGCGGAGCAATTCCCCCCCAAAAATCAAACTTAGACGCTTGTCACGCCCCGCCACCACGCGATTCACACTTCGTTCATCCTCTGCATAACCGTTCTTGTGCCATAATCAATCACGTACCCAACAACAACCATTCGTGAGCGGCACATGATCGAATCGCACGAACTGACGAAGTATTACGACGACTTTCTAGCCGTCGATCGGATCACGCTGGATATTCCAGCCGGAACGGTTCTGGCACTGCTGGGACCGAACGGCGCGGGTAAGACAACCAGCGTCCGCATGTTGACGAGCATTCTCGCACCGAGCAGCGGTTGGGCGAAAGTCGCGGGTTATGATGTCGTCACGCAGTCCGCTCAGGTGCGCGCCAGTGTCGGCGTACTGACGGAGCAGCACGGGTTATACGAGCGCATGAAAGCAGTCGAATATCTCGATTTCTTCGGGCGCGTGTACAAACTGAGCGCGGCGGCGCGTAAAAAACGCTCGCTCGATTTGATGGATCGCTTCGGGCTGTCGTTCGCGCTCGGTAAGACGCTCGGTGAATATTCCAAAGGTATGAAGCAGAAACTCGCGCTGGTGCGGGCGATGCTGCATGATCCGCCGGTGCTGCTGCTGGATGAACCCACCAGCGCGATGGATCCGCAGAGCGCGAAACTGGTGCGCGATGCGATCATCGAGCTTCAGCGCGATAAACGCACATTTTTGATCACCACGCACAATCTGGCTGAAGCGCAAGAATTGGCGGACACGATCGCCATCATCCGGCATGGGCGTGTGATCGCTCAAGGGTCGATGGCGGAGCTTGCGCGCCGGATCGCAGGTGATCCGGTGATGGAGCTGCATACGCGGCTGCCGCTCAACGGCGCAGCGGCGGATCTAGCGGAGTTGGTCAGCGTGGAAGAAAGCGGCGAAGATTGGCTGCGCTACCGCGCCCACGATCCGCAGACGGCAAATCCGGCGGTGCTGCGGCGGTTGCTGGATCACGGCGTAGATGTGGTCACACTCGCGCCTGTTTCGCAAACGCTGGAACAGATTTATCTGCAAGTAGTTGAAGAAGACGAGAAAAAGGGGCGACTTGGTGAACACCTCCGTTAGACCGCTCGATGCCGTTGGCGCGCAGCATCCGCCTTCAAGCGCCGCCGGAATCCGCGAAACATTGAGCAACGCGCTGATCGTGACACGGCGTGAGGTGCGCGACAGCTTCCGCGACTGGCGGATTATCGCGCCAATCGTCATCCTCACATTTTTGTTCCCGTTTTTGGCGCAGTTCGTCGCGGCGCGCTTTTCGGCATTTGTCGAAGGCTACGGCGCGGACATCATCGGTGAACGCACGATTCCTTTTTTGCTGATGATCGTCGGATTCTTCCCGATCTCGATTTCGCTGGTGATCGCGCTCGAAACATTTGTCGGTGAAAAAGAACGGCGCAGTCTTGAGCCGCTCCTCAGCACGCCGCTGACCAACACCGAGCTTTATATTGGCAAGATGCTCAGTTCGATGATCCCGCCGCTTTTGACCTCGTTCGGCGGCATGGCGGTATATCTGCTGAGTTTGCTTTTGGGGGAACTGGAATGGCGTCCCCCGGCAATGCTGATCGTGCAGATCATCATGATCACGGCAGTGCAAGCGCTGGTGATGGTGACGGGCGCGGTGGTCGTGAGCAGTCAAACGACATCGACACGGGCGGCGAACCTGCTCGCGTCGTTCATCATTATCCCGATGACGCTCTTGATTCAGGGTGAAAGCGCGATCATGTTCCTCGCGCCGGATGCGGACAGCCCGAACGGAATCGGCGCGTTATGGGCGTTGATCGCCGGAATGATCGTGGTCACGATTCTGCTGCTGCGCGTCGGGAATGCAGTATTCAACCGCGAAGAACTGCTCGGTCGAACGATCGATCAACTCAACCTGAAGAATATTTTCCGGCGGTTGGGAAACTCGATCCGTAGTATCGATTCGGCGGGAACTCCGGCGAAAAATCTGGTGGAGTGGTATCGACGCGGCGTATTGGGTTCGCTCAGTCACACGCGGCGCGAAACGCTGATTATCAGCGGCGTGTTCCTTGCGGCGCTGATCGGCGGCGCGGTGATCGGCTCACTCCCGAATTGGCAGCTTCATCTGCCCACTGGGTTGAGCTTGGGTGAAGCCGCCAGCAACATCGACTCGAATGTCGAAATCTTTTTCGGCAGCAGCCCGATCAATGCGATTTTCTGGCAGAACTTCCGTATTTTGATCGGCGCGCTTCTGCTCGGCATGTTCAGTTTCGGCGTTGGAGCGGTCATCCTGACTCCGGCGGCGTTTCTCGTGTGGGGCTACCTGACGGTTCAGCTTGCCGCCGCCGGATATTCGCCGTTCGTGTTGTGGTTGGCGATTCTGCCGCATGGCATTGTCGAAATTCCGGTGATCGTGATCGCCACTGCTGCCGCGCTCCGGCTCGGCGCGGTGATCACACGTCCGCCGAAAGGCACAACGGTCGGGCAGGCGTGGACAACGGCGTTCGGTGATGCGCTCAAGCTGTTTATCGGCGTGGTGATCCCCGGCTTGCTGATCGCGGCGGTGATCGAAGCGCTGATCACACCGCAGATCATCGCGGCGGTGCTCGGCGGGTAAGGCGGTGCTTCACGTTTTTAAAAACTCTCCCTGTTCCCCTCACGATCGCAAGCGAAAGCGAGGGGAACGGAGGTTTTATCCCACTGGCAAAACATCCTGAATTTGACGGGCAAGCGCGCGGGCGCGTTCCGGTGCATCTCCGATATGCGCGGACGCATCAAGGAACTCGCGCACCTGTTCGGGCGAAAAACCAAGCCGCGACTCTGCGCTCAGCATGTCGGCAAGCGGATTCGGGTGTCCTTCGCGGATTGCTTCCCATGCGGTCAAGCTGTGCGCGCGGATGATCTCATGCAGCGCTTGACGATCTCCGCCAGCGCGCATCGCCTCCATAAGCAGGCGCTCGGTAGCGGCGAATACCCCGTACACATTCAAATTACGCTGAATCGCGTGGGTATCCAAGCGAAGCCCATCGATGATGCGCGCCAATCGGGTGAGGAGTTCATCGGCGGTCAGGAATGCTTCCGGCAGCACGATCCGGCGATTTGCCGAATCATCGAGCGTGCGTTCGAGCAAATTATGGGCGGCATTATCCCACAGGACGCGCGGCAGCGCGGCGAGATAGCGCGCTAAACTGTCGATGTTCTCCGCGTGGATCGGGTTGCGCTTAAACGGCATCGCTGACGAGCCTACTTGACCGGATGCGAATGGTTCGCCCCATTCGCCGATCCCCGGCGATTGCAGCAGGCGCAGATCGAACGCGAATTTGTAGGCGGTCATCGCGAAACCCGCTAACCCGTTGAGGATTTCCCATTCTTGACGGCGCGGCGTGGTTTGTCCGGTGATCGGGTACGCCTCCAAGCCAAGCGAGTCCATAATGCGGTGTTCCATCGCGGCGGGGGTGAGAGGTGTCCCGGCAAGCAGGACGGCATAACTCGCACCTGTGCCGACCGCGCCTTTGAATCCCTTGCCCCGGATGCTGTCACGCAGACGCAGGAGCGTTTGATAATCGGCAAGAAGGTCTTGGGCGTGCTGCGCCAGTCGATAGCCGACGGTGGTCGGCTCGGCGGGCTGGAGATGTGTGAATGCCATGCAAACATGATCGGCTTCTTTTTCGATGCGGTGCGCGATGCGGTGCAGGATCGCGGCAAGGCGCGGCAGAAGCAGATCGAAGGCGTCACGCAAGCGGAGCGCATCGGCATTGTCTTCAATGTCATTACTGGTCGCGCCAAGATGGATGATTCCGCCGCCGATGTGACATTGTTCGGCATACACGCGAATTTCGGACATCAAATCATGATGAATCTGCGCCTCAATCGCGGCGGCGCGGTCGAGGTCGAGGTTTTCGACATTCTGGCGTAAGTCTTCTACCTGATCGGCGTTGACCAATCCGGCGGCGTGCTGTGCTTCTGCCAGTGCCAACCAGATACGCCGCCATAAACGGCGTTTTTCGTGTTCAGACCAGAGCTGACGCATCAAGGCGGTGCCGTAGCGCCACGAGAAAGGCGATTGAAAAGAGGTGTACATGAGAAATCCTACGCCGGAAAGCGAAATCGAGCCGATTAACAGTAACGCAAAGGCGCGAGGGTGCAAAATCACCGACGCGCCCCACTCGCTTCTATCCGATGATTTGGTTAAACACCACCAGCCACACCAGCATGAGCGCCGCAATGCCAATTCCGAGCGGCATGAATACGATCACTTTGGTGTTGTTCGCCAGCGATGTTAGCACGGCGACGACCATCGTTCCGATAAAATTGGCGGCAAAGATCACGACCACACTCAGCAGGAACGCGGTGCCTAATTCGAACCCACCGATCAGCAGGGCGGAGATACCGATCAAGAACGAAAGCCATGTCGCATACAACCATGCCGGTGTATCCGCCCGCCCATATGGATCAACCAACTGTGTGACCCGGTAGCCACAATAGCCCGCCAGAACTGCGCTGACTGCCGCCACGACCGGACTGACGAACAATCCCAGTATGATCACCCCGACCATACTCAACGCACCGTAACTCAGCTTGAGTTCACCGATGAGCGGCGGCGCTTGCGGGTGAATCGGATCATAGCGATATGAGCCGGATACCATCGGGAGTTGGAGCATGACCAGATAGACCACCCCATGCAGAATAACGGCTGCCACCGCCGCGCTGATGAACTGCGGCAAACCGGGTGTCGTCATCGGCGTATCGCGCCACCACCACAGAAGCGGAAGCGCCGCGATCACGCCCCACACAGCATGAATCAGGATCACCACAATCAGGCGGAAGAAATTGAGGTAACTGTGACGTTCCCGATCGGTGATCGACTGCGAACGCGATGGGGGAAGGGTGCGCCCCGATGCATATTCGGCGGCGAGCTTACGGGCTAACTCGGCGTTAGAGCGTGCGGCTCTGGCATTGGGATGATCCGGGTAATTCGGGAATGCCCGCCTGTAATAAGCGATCGCATCGTCAAAATACGGGATCGCTTCTTGAAAACGGTTTTCAGTCGCAAACGTCGTCCCGATGTTGACCAGCGTATCGGCAATCCCATGAAGATCATCCGTTTTCAGGTAAATCTGCCGCGCCTTTTCGTATTCGCTGCGCGCCGCGCTGCTGTTTCCCTGTTCATCGAGCCGCCGCGCAGTTTCGCGGATTTGCTGCGCGTTCACGCGAATGCTTAAGCGGTCGGCAGCAGATTCGAGCGCGCTTTTGCCGGACTTGAACAACATGTCGGTGCGCGCATCCAACAGCGCAAACGTGAGCGCCAGTGCGAACAGTTCCGCGCCGTAATTCAGGAACAACCCATTGATCCAATCCGCACCACCCGCCAGATCGTGAACAACGAGCGCCGCCAGAACCGCGAGCGCCATCACACCCGCCAAAAGCGCACGCCATGTCGAGATTTTCGATTTTGCACCCAAGATCAACCACGCCAGCAGCGCCGCGCCGATCAATTCACTGCTGAAATTCGGCGCGACTGCCGCGATCCACTCGGTTAGGCTCACGCGCATCCCGATCATGCTGAGTACGAGCGCGGTCACTCCGCTGAGGAAGATCAGCATAGGCGCGGTGAGGATGAGCCGATCGCGGAAATACTGAATCCGCGCATGTCCCACGTATGCCAACCGGAACACATTCCAGTAACCGCGCATGCCGTTTTCCAACAGCAGATAAATCCACAGCGCGCCGAGAAATTCGGTGCCAAGATTGAGCAGCAGATCGTTTTGGAGCGTGTTGAACCCGATTGACCACACACTTAAGCCGAAGCAGATCAGGCTCACAGCAAGCACGCTGGAGGCGATCCGCCGTGTTTTTTCGGAATCGCGGGTAGAAATTTCGCCGCTGCGGAATAATCCGCCGCCGATGAGAAGGAAAATGATATAAGCGCCGAAAAATTCCGTACTCAGGTTGAGGAGCAGCGATCCCGCAGCCGGTTCGCTGCCCACTGCCACGAACGCGATTACCAGCATTCCAACGCCAGCCACAGATGCCGCGATCTGACGCCAGCCGAAGTTCCGCCACAATAAGCGATAATCCGCCGGGGTTGTGACGAAGGCTGCGAGTTCGACCAATGACAGCAGTCCGGTTACCGCGATCACCAGCAGCGCGGAGGTCAAATTAAGCGGAAACGTGAGGATGATGGCGATCCACATCAGCAGCGTTTTGATTACCTGCTGCCGCCGGATAAAGTGTGCGATTTCGCCGCACGCCATCCCGATAAGATCCGCGATCAACAAAATGAGGAGCGGTGCTCCCAGTTCGGGAGCGAGGATCACGCCTGCGACCGTCAGCACGACGAGTGCTGTCAGCAGCAGCCCGCGAAACAAGAAGAAAACATGATCAAGCTGTGGGTAATGCATGTATGCCTCATTCGGGTAGAAAACCGCGAAAAACAAACGGATCGATCCCCCCGCGTGTGCATATGCAAGGATAACAGGATTGGGGTGAGTGGTGGGGTGCTTGGGTGATTCGTCAGGGTAAAGCGGTGAGGAATGAAATATGAAACGCTTTCCGGGCAAGAAAGAGGAATCGTAGTTTTTTTAGCTCTTCAGCTTCCAACTGATTTCCAGCGCCCACTTAAGCGGACGCGAACACACCCATAACAGCGCCGCCCGCGCCGCGCCGTGATACGTCCGCGTGTAGGTGATCATGTCTTGAAAGTAGAGCCGCATCGCCAGCGGGGAGCGGGTCGCGCTTTTTTCGCGGTGGAGGATGTGCGGACTTGCCAGAAAGCGGAACGCGCGCCCACCCGTGCGGCGGGCTAAATCTTCTTCCGGGAAATAGAGAAATAAAGCATCGTTCAGGCGGATTTCGGCACGGCGCATGAGCGTACATGATCCGGGGACAGCCGCGACATCAAAATCCGTCGTGCGATCCCAGCCTTCGTACCAGTGATGCGCGGCGGCGCGTTTTTTCGCGGCGCGGAGCACCCACCCGATCGGCGTCTGGGTGAGCAGCAGATAGGAAAATGTTGGGATGCGCGAACACGTCTTTTGAATCGCTCCGCTTGGATAGCGAAGCTGCATGGTTACGCCAGCATAATCCGGATGGCTGGTGATGAAATCGAGCATCACACCGAGCGCGTCCGGCGGGATCACCGTATCCGGATTGAGCAGCAGCACATAATCACCGTGCGCCGCATCGATCCCGATGTTATTCCCACCGCAAAACCACGTATTCCGCCCCGGTTCGATCAGCGTGACATGCGGGAAGTGTTCGCGCACCATCGCCGCGCTGCCATCTTTCGAGGCGTTGTCTACGACGATCACTTCTGCTGGAATGGTGCTGGCATCAAGCGCACTCAAACACGCTTGCAGATCGGCGCGCGTGTTGTAGTTGACGATCACAACGGAAAGGGCGGGCATTATTGAGCATCCCTCCGATAGTGCTGCCAGCGGCTGACGGGGGTACACATTTGAGCAATTTGCATCGGGAATCTTGCTTTTGTCCCTCTTGCGGAGCAAGCAGGGGTGTAAATCACCCAAAACTGTCCCCCTACCATCTGACAGCAGAGGGTAAGGGGGCATTTAGCAAGCGTGTGGGATGAAGAGCCCATCATGCATCTTTGCGGGCAATGATCAAGGTGCTGAAGTTGAACGCCCACGGCAGAATCACGCGCAGCACCTTACCGAGTGCTTCGGCGGCGGCACTTGTCTTGTAATATCCCGGCGCGCGGAAAACTCCACCCAAGCCCCACAGCGTATAACTGTGACTGGTTGGCAGCGCTTTGACGAGGGTCAGCCCGGCGGCGGTCACTTCGCGGATCAACGCATCGCGGTTATAGGTGCTTTCGTAAAAATCATCGTCGTTGAGCACACTTGCGCCCGACTGCTTACGCCGCCGCGCGATCATCTGATTCACCACATTGGGATACGGGATCGTCAGGATGAGAATGCCGCCCGGTTTCAACACGCGGGTGACTTCCGTGAGCGGCACATGCATTCCGCTTTCGAAATGCTCTAATACGCCAAACGAGAGATACGCCCCAAGCGAGTTACTGCGGATCGGCAAATGATGGACATCGCCCGCGAAAAGCGGCAGCGATGGATCATGCGCGCGGGAGATTTCGAGCGCATTCACGGCATAATCGAGCCCAAGCACGTTATAACCCATCTTGCGGAGCGTGATCACGACGGCGCTTAAGCCGCTGCCCGCTTCGAGGATCGGCGCATCTTTGGGCAAATAAGGTAGGTACAGGTCGATTGTCTCGCGCGAACGGGGATAATCGACGGCTTCTAGCTCTACTTCAACCGACGCTTGATCCCAGATGGATTCCCATGCGTGGCGGGTGCTTTCATATCGGGTGTCGCGTTGTTCAGGCATAGCGGGTGTATCGTTCCTTCGGTGGTCAAGAGAGTGATGAGTTAAAAGTTGAAAGCGACTGCTGCGCCGCTTTCAACTTTTAACTTTTAACCCATCACTGCTTTGCTAATTCCCCGGACACAGGACGTTTTCGCACGGCGTACCGTCGGCGTCCGGGTCAAGGCTGGTATTGCCGGCGAGTAAGCACGAGCGCGCCGTATCGCACGAGCCGCCAACCGCTTGAATTTGCGCGCATGTGTACGTCACATTCGGGCAGTTCGCGGGAGAAACGCCGGGTCCGCCGGGGAGCGATGTTGAAGTCGCAAACGCGCCGGGGATTGGCGTAAAGATCGTATTCTGGTTCGGGAACGGATTGACAATGAGATTTCCGTTCGCATCGATGCTCAGGTTTGCGGCGGTGCTGGCGCTCAACCCGGTCACATCGGTGAGCAGGACGGCAATTTCACCCTGAATCGGCGCTTGGCGATCCTGTAGATCACTGATGATCACCAGATAACGCCCCGTCGCCGGGATCAGGATTGGCGCGACGCTGATCAGCGTGCGTTCGGCAGAAGCAGACCCCACCGAAACGAAGTTCGTCGGGTTATCAAACGGGCTGACCGAAACACGCGGCTGAGGATTACCCGTGAATGCCAGCACTTCGAGCTTGTACGAACGTCCGGCTTCGCCGTCGAAGCAGAATCCATCGACACGATCATCGGGCGTGAGCGTGATACTCCTCACCTGATTGACGACGAGTCGGTCGATAACTTCGCTGCGGTTGTTGAACGTGAACAAACACGCTGTCGCCGGGTCAAAGGCGAAATCAGGCGGGATCAAGGCGATCAAACGGGCGCGCATGCTGGCAAACAACGCATCAACTTGATTGATCAAATCGAGCGCTTCGTTTACCGTCTCACCTGCTACGCGCCGACCTTCGCAGACGTCGATCAGCAGATCGATTGCGCGGCGCAGACTGCCCATCGACTGATTAAAGTCGGTTTGGAGCGAATCAAGCGTGCCGTAGAACGCGGCGAGAACCGGATTCGGAATGTTGTAATCGGTGGGTTGGAACGGATAGCCGCCGCATTGGAGATTGCCACCGAGCGCGACGGATGTCCAACGCGCGCGGATGCCTTCCAGCGATGCGATCGCAATTTCGATGCGCGAAAGCAGCAGGCGGAGCGTATCGGTATAGCTGTCAAAGGTGCGTTCGCTGAAGGGGAGCGCATCCGCGACAATGCCGCCGACGGGGAGATTATTCACGCCGCCCGCCGTCAAGAACTGCACATATTGGGTCGCTACCCAGCCGAGGGTGCCTTCATGGTTCACCTGCACCCATGAGCCTTCCTCGTTGCGCCCAAGCAGCGAAAACACGGCGTAACGCGGCGCATTAGCGAGTACGGGGTAGCCCAAACCGGGACCGCCGCGCACACGCAAACCGCTGAATTCCAAGCGCCCTTGATTTTGACTGGTGACGTTTGTCAAACCAGCGCGGGGATTTTCGAAGCCGCCATACGGGATGGTGCGCGGGTCTTCAACCGGCAGCGAAGCGAGATCGCCTTCGATCACGCTGATCACCGGGAAGCCGACCCATGCGTCGTTGCCCTCAAAGCTGAAGCGAAGCCACTGTCCGTCACCGCTGATCGCTTCCGCGAGATCGGTATAACCGGAGTTGACGATCCCTGCCAGCGGCGCGCCGATTGCCGGAAGGATACGCACGTTCACGCCGTCACGGTTGGAGACGAAGCGCACCCGCGCCGGATTGAGCGGAACTGCTTGTCCAGCGTTTGCCGGACGTGGGAGCGGCGTCCGCGATGCCAGCGGCGGAATAAACGTCGGCGTAAACGTCGGCGTTGCCGTCGGGATCGAAACGGTCGGCAGCAGAGTCACGCTCGGTGTAAATGTGGGCGTTGGTGTGACAGTCCCGGTTGGGGTGACGGTCGGCGTGATGGTTGGCGTGCGGGTCAAAGTCGGGGTATTGGTCGATAAGCCGACAAAGACCGTCACAATCTGGGTATCGCTGAGTGGAGGCGTGCCGTTGTCCGTCACCGTCAAGGTGAACTGATACGTCCCCGCCGCGACGGGCGCGGGGGCGGGCGGATTCGCGGCGCTAATGTCGATCGTCGCTGAATTGGGCGGCGTATTTGCCGACGCGATATACAGCGGCGTGGGGTTTGTGACTACAAATGTTAGCGTTTGTGTGGGCAGATCGAGATCGGTTGCCACGACGCTGAATGTGGTTGACCCGCCCAAAGGCAAAAAGACAGGGTCGATCACCGGAAGCACGGGTGGATTATTGACCGCCTGTGCAAACACTTCTGCGGAGGTCGTCCCCCGTAGGGTCAAGAGAATCATCAACGCTAGTGTGGCAGCCGCCAGCAGCCAGCCTGGTTTCCGCATTGCATCCGCTCCTGATCGTCAAGAGGACACGTCGCTGAGTCAACAGCGCGGCGCGCCTAGAATAAAAAGGAAAGCTCGCCGCCCTCGTGACTCAGTATAGCGCGAACAGGCGCAAATAAAAAACTGCGCGCGAATGCAGGGGGACAGATGTCCCAGATTGACGATAGAAAGCGATAGAATGAAGGAGCGTTCGCAATTTTACGAGGCTGATATGACTCCACCCGATACCCGCCCGGATGACTTGTTCCCCGTTGTGATCATCGGCGCGGGGCTGGCGGGATTAACCGCCGCGCTCCACCTTGCCGAACGCGGGCTGACTCCGCTCGTCCTTGAAGCCGATCAACTCGACGCAGGCGGCAGAATTTCCGGCGGACACCCCGAAACCTTTGAGCATGACGGGCGCACATGGTCATTCCCGACCGAACACGGGATGCACGCGCTCTGGGGCGGTTACGATAATATGCGCGCCACGCTCGATCGCTTCGTTGGTGTTGAACTGGTTCCATCTCCCGGCGAGGTGTGGATCAACAAATGGGGCTACACCGTCACACGCTTAGAGGCGGGAACCGCAGTGCGCGATAGCTGGCTGCCCGCGCCGTTTCATTATTTGCAGCTTTTGCTCCGCCCGCGCTTCTGGACGACGATCAGCCCGCTCGATTTTCTCGCGCTGCCGGGTTTCTTATTCAGCGTGCTGCTGACCACCGGATTTGACCCGATCCGCGAAAAAATCGCGCTCGATGGCTTGATGATGAAAGATTATTTCGGCGGCTGGACGCCCAACCTGAAAGCGACATTCGTCGGCTTGGGGAAAAATCTGCTCGCCGCGCCGGTGGAAAATATCTCATTCGCGGGATTCGTCGCCGCGATGCGCTTTTATACCCTGCTCAACCGTGAAAGCTGGCATCCGCATTTCTTCCCGAATGACGCGCACACCGCCTTGATCGCGCCGATGATCGACAAGCTTAAAGCGCTCGACGGCTGGATCATGTACGGCACAACCGCGCAAAGCCTCGAAAAAACGCCTTACGGCTGGCGCGTGCGCGTCGAAGATGCGTCGAAAGGCGGCATGCGAACCCTCGAAGCCGAACAGGTAATCCTCGCGCTCGATTCCGCCGCCGCTGAACGTCTGCTCACCGCCGGGGCGGATACGGCGGGCGAAGTGGAAAAACTGCGCTTACCCGGTGCGCTCCGCAGCAACACGGCGCGTCTCTGGTTCACGAAAACGACCCATCAGCCGGGAGCGAGTGGGATGCTCACGGGGGATTTTATGTACGATAACTTTTTCTGGTTGGATCAGATTCAGCCCGCGTTCCGCACATGGCACGAGGCGACCGGCGGCAGCGCGATTGAACTTCATTTGTACGGGACGGATCGCCAGTTGGATCAGCCGGACAAGTTTTTGATCCAGCACGCGCTGGACGAAGTTTTAAGCGCCTATCCCGAACTGCGCGGGAGTTTCGTCCATGGCGCGATCCGCCGCAACGGATTGAACCATCCCGAATTTCGCATCCCGACCGCGAATAGTCTGTATGTTCGCACGCCGTACCCGCGTATGTTCGCGTGTGGGGATTGGATCGGCTATCCCACCCCATCATTCTGGATGGAACGCTCGTGTGTGACAGCGATCGCCGCCGCCAATGAAGTCCTGACGATCTTCGGATGCGAACCGTACCCGATTATCGAGCCGCTCAAACCGGAGCCGCTCGCACGCGGAGTCGGCGCGGCGGTATATGGCTTGCGCCGACTGATGAATCCGTTCTATCAACTGCTGCGCGGGTCGCGCAAACGCCGGAAGCTGTAGTCCTCTCCCTGCTTGCGTCTTGTAGGGGCGTCCTGCAAAAGCAGATGCTGTCTCCTGTGCCCTCACCCCGGACGCTTCGCGTCCCGCCCCTCTCCGTTCACAGAGAGGGGCAAAAACCATGTTACTTATGCCTGAAGTGCTTGCGAATGCAGACACATGTGGCGAGGGGGTCGGGGGGAGAGGTTAGCTTGAATCTCAGAAAACCTACGCGAGTGAAGAGTTCCTCAAACCAGCACGTCGCTCGTCAGCACCATTTCACCGTTCATCGCCGCTTGAATCGACGGCGGCACGGCATCGAGCGACTGCGCCGTCGCAAACACGAATTCTGCGCCGATCTCGCGCGCCAACATGCGCCCCCGCGCCAGTTGATCGCGTAACGCGGCGAAATCCGCCTCCGCTTGATAGATGAATTTGTCCTTGCATTCGATCAGGATCAGCCGCCCATCCACCGCGCACACCAGATCGATTTCGGTCTTCAGCCCGTGTTTTTCCGCAATGACGCACGTACCCCATGTGAACGACGCGGCGCGCTCGGCGTAATACAGCGCGGTGAGCAGCACACTCAACGCGCCCTGTGTAAATCCGGTGCGGTAGATGGCGTTCAGCTTATAAACAAAGGTGGCATCGAGCGGCAGGTGATTCAGGGCGGCGCACGCGGGGCAGCGCATCTGCTCGGAGACGGCATCCGGGTACAACCAGCGCGAGCGGCGGCAAACCGGGCACGCGATCACGTAGCCGCGTAGCAGAATTTGACGCTGCACCAGCGCGGTGAGCGTCTCCACCGCTTGAATGCGCGCCGTGCCTTTGCCGACGCGCATCAAAGCGAATAACTCATTTAAGCGGTATGCCGCCCCGATCCGCGCCTGTGCATCGTTGAATACATTTAAAAGAGCGGGATCGCGTAAAAATCGCATCCCCGCCAGATCGCCCGCAAGCGTGACCATCCGGCGGTAATATTTCGCCTTGCCGTTGTCGATCCGCGCTTTGATCCCGGCGTGATCAAACGCGGCGGCAATCACAGGATCGAGCGCTTCGGATGTGCTCAAGCCATCTCGCGGTTGGCGATCGCATCAACAACGCGGTCGAGCGCCATTTTGAGCGTCGAGCGCGGGCATCCAAAGTTGATCCGCACATAATCTTTGTATGCCGCACCGCCAAAAGTCGCACCGTCATTTAAGCCGACTTTCGCTTCTTCGATGCAGAACTTAAACGCGCCGCCGGGCAGTTGGTACGCGCTCAAATCGATCCAACCGAGATACGTTCCCTCAACATGCGTGAATGCTGCTTCGGGGAGGCGTTCGGTCAAGTACGCTTCCATAAAATCGCGGTTCGCTTGCAGATACACCAGCGCTTGATCCAGCCAGTCGCCGCCCTCGCGATATGCCGCCTCGGATGCGGTGAAACCCGCATTTGACGGGAACACGCCCGATCCGAATGACTCATTCATGAAGCGGCGGCGGAGCGACTCATTGTGAATGATGGCGAATCCGCACGGAATCCCCGCGAGGTTAAATGCTTTGCTCGGTGCGCCCAATGTGATCAACCGTGAGCGCAGTTCCGGCGCAATTGCCGGGGCGGTGATGTGCTTGTGCGGCGCATACGTGAGATCGGCGTGAATTTCGTCGCTCACCAGCAGCAGATCATGCCGGATCACAAATTCCGCCAGCCGTTCAAGTTCCGGGCGGGTATACACGCGCCCAACCGGGTTATGTGGATTGCACAGAATGAACATGCGCGTTTCGGGTGTAACGGCAGATTCCAGCACATCCCAATCGATTTCGGCGCGGATCGTCGAACCGGTGCGGGTGATCGTCAGCGGTGCGGTGATACTGCTCCGGTTGGTGTTTTCCGGCACATGCAAGAACGGCGGGTAAATCGGCGTTTGCACCAATACGCCCGATCCGGTTTCTCCGGTGATGCGGCTGACGAGATTGAGCGCCGTCACCAACCCCGGCACAAACACGATCTCCTGTGTTTCGATGGCGGCAGCGTAACGCGCCGCAAACCATGCGACGATCGCTTCGCGCAAGCTTGGCGAATCAAATTGGTAACCGAAAATCCCGTGATCAACCCGTTCATGCAGCGCTCTTAAGATCGGTTCGGCGGTCGGGAAATCCATATCCGCCACCCAGAGCGGCAGCACATCGGGCGGCATAAATGTCCATTTCGCGCTGTTCGTGCTGCGGCGTTCGATGGAGGTGTCAAAGTTGTAGATCACGGATCAAGACCTTTCCTGAAAAGTTAAAAGTTAGAACGGGCGTGATTCTAACGTGTGATTTGGCGCTTGTATGCCGCTGCCGCGTCCATAAGTTCTTTCGCGCTTTGATAGCCGCTTTCGTTCATCGTGCCGAGCATCGCGGCGAGTTCTTCGATCCGCTGGAAATCGTGCGTCAGCGGGATGATCTGGGTTTTGGTGCGTCCTTCTTCCACCATCTTCATGACGCGGTAATGACGATCCGCGTACCCGGCAAGCTGCGCCAGATGCGTGACCACCATCACCTGATGATCGCGGGTGAGCATCCACAACTTTTCACCGACGACCGTTCCCACGCGCCCACCGATCCCCTGATCGATTTCGTCAAAAATTAGCGTAGGGGTGTGATCAGCGGCGGAAAGCACCCGCTTGAGCGCCAGCATGATCCGCGCCGACTCGCCGCCGGACGCAACTTTGACCAACGGGCGGAGCGGTTCGCCGGGGTTCGCGCTCATCAAGAATTCGATGTGATCGCATCCGGTCGCGTCAAAATGCAGGCGTTGATCGCCAACATATGCGCCAGCGGGATCAGGCGTTTGGGTGATTCCGACCTCAAACTGCGATTTACCCATACGCAAATCAGCGAGTTCTTGCACCACCTGTTCGCCT
>CALBRY010000494.1 GCA_937927665.1 uncultured Chloroflexota bacterium | reverse complement strand
GGTACATCGCCTGTATGATCTCATGAACGGTGAAACGCTCTTGCAGCCCGTAAAGATTGTGCTGCCAACCTCGCTTGTGATTCGCGACTCGACCTAACGTTTGAAACACTATTTCAGTTGTGAACAAGGTCTATAAGTTAGACAAAAAATCACTCGCTCTTTTCCTACGGAGCAATAAGTTGGGACAGGGTGACGTGCGAATACGCTATACTTGGAACTAATGGTGTTTTGTCCCTCTGACTGGACGACTAGTCCACACGGAGTCAGAGTCGAGCCTGTACGGCAAAACTGTAAGGTACCTGCCAATGGAAACAGCAACGTGTGATCGGTGAGCAAGGTCAGCGTGGAAGGCGACCAGATGATGGCCAACAGCTACACGCTTCATCCGATTGGCGTTATCCGCTCTGACCTCACGGAGCTCGAAGCTGCGCTGCGGCAAGGCTACGAAGGCGCGCCCGACGCTTGGATCGAAGTTTTCCCACCATTTGAGCAGGCGCTTTATAGAATTTTCGCCGGGGATGAGCTCATCATCCTCACCTGGCTGCATCGTTCTGCGCGTGATGTGCTCCAAGTGCATCCCCGCGGCGAGATCGAAAACCCGCTCACCGGGGTTTTTGCGACGTGCTCCCCGGCACGCCCGAATCCTATCGGTTTGCATCGCGTGACTGTGCTTGAAATCAACGGGAATCGCTTGAAAGTCGGTCCCATCGAAGCAATTGATGGGACGCCTGTTATTGACATCAAAGCGGCACTATCCCAGTTGGATGACTCGTAAAATGCGATTCTGATCGACGGAAAAACTGCTCAAACCGATCAAACTGGTCAAACCGGTCAGGAAATATCGACAGAAAACAAAATCACAACCAGAAACAGAACCCAATGCAGTTGATGTCCGAACTTTGCCTCTTGCATCCAAGGTTTATTGGCGTATTATTATGTAGAGTACTCTATTTATTTTGGGTAGAGATATGAGTAAGGGTGATGAGACAAAAGCGCGCTTAGTGCAAAAGACCGTGGAGCTCATTGCAACGCAGGGTTACCATGGGACGGGGTTGAACCAGATCACGCAGGAAAGCGGCACGCCGATGGGATCGCTCTACTATCACTTTCGTGGTGGCAAAGATGCGCTGGTTGCCGCCGCGATGCAGGCGGGTGGCGGTGTGATCACTCAAGCTCTGCAAGCGGCATTTAGCGAAACCGCGGACGTCCCTAGCGCCATCCATTCGCTTGTTGAGCTATTGAGTCAGCAGCTCGAAGCCTCTGCATTCACGAAGGGCTGCCCTATCGCGACGGTCACGCTCGAAACGGCTGCCCAGAACGACACGATCCAGCATGCTTCCCAAACCATTTACCGCCAGTGGCAGACGCAGATCGCCCAATTCCTCGTACAAACCGGTTATGAGGAATCCGCAGCCCCGTCACTCGCTCTGTTCGCGCTAACCGTGATCGAAGGGGGGCTGCTGTTGAGCCGTGCTGAACGCAGCATCACTCCTTTGCACCAAGCGGGCGAGCAGTTGATCTTCTTTCTACAGTTGAACCAACAGAAAGGCTAAGCCCGTGTACGAAGTTGCGCCGAACGTCTTTCTCCTTAATGGAACGCCCAATTACCTCGTGAACGTCTACCTGGTCTGCGACGTGTTGATCGACGCGGGAACGAAAATGGCGCAGCGCGGGTTACTGCGTCAGTTAAAAGGGAAGCGGATTTCCAAGCATGTTCTGACCCACGTCCATCCTGATCATCAGGGCGCGAGTAAGTCAATCTGTGAGGGTTTCAGCATTCCGCTCCTGTGCGGTGAATCAGATGCGCCAGCTATGGAGAGCGGCGACATGCGTGGGCAGATTCCGCGCAATCTGATCACGCAAACGCAAGATATCTTCTGGACAGGTCCTGCACATCCTGTCGAACGGACGTTGCACGAAGGCGATCTCGTTGCCGGCTTCACGGTGATCGAGACGCCGGGGCACAGCCCCGGACACCTCGCTTACTGGCGTGAATCGGATCGTACGCTGATTCTCGGTGATGTCGCCGCGAACATTGACTTCCTGACGCTAAAGACACGTTTGGGAGAACCGCCCACAATCTTCACTCAGGATATCCCGCAAAACCGAGCATCCGCACGTAAGCTGGCAGACCTTCATCCACAGACTATCCTGTTTGGGCATGGGCAGCCGCTTTATGATGGTGGAAGGTTTGTAGATTGGGCATATAGTCTGCCCGCAGCGTAACCGCTCTGTAGTATCCATCGTCAAAGCTGCAATCAGCAGCGTTCTATTGATCAAGGCGAAACAGCGCGCCATCAAGCCATTGAAACACTAGGTGACTAGTGTCTCAAGATATTGACTTGATGGCGCTAATGCCTGACCGGTT
>CALBRY010000493.1 GCA_937927665.1 uncultured Chloroflexota bacterium | reverse complement strand
CCCGCGTGAGAATGTCAGTTGGTACGAGGCAATCGCCTTCTGCCGCTGGCTGTCGTGGAAGCTCGGCGGCGGCTTTGATTTAGACGCGGTGAATCAATGGGCAGTACGCTTGCCAACCGCACATGAATGGGAAAAAGCCGCACGCGGTACGGATGGGCGATTATATCCATACGGGAATCAGTTTGATCCTAACCGGGGGAATACCGAGGAATCAGGAATCAGAGGAACAACGCCCGTCACACGCTACATCAATGGTGCATCCCCTTACGGTGTGATGGATATGAGCGGCAACGTCTGGGACTGGTGCCTAACAAGTTACGAGCAGTCCGTGATCGATCCAAAAACCGAAGACCTGCATACGAACATGTATCGTGTAGTGCGTGGAGGCGTGTGGGATCGAGGGGAGTACTCCGCTTCTGCGGTCAATCATGGAGGGCGGCCACCTGTAGGGCAGTATCCCAGTCGGGGTTTCCGATTGGTGACGACACACCCCACCGGTTGAACGCTGGCTTTTCGTTGCGCCTTTGCGTGAATGCGTTTCAGGGGGCTTGGCACACCAAGCCCCTTTCACCTCAATGATCCGTTACGGCTTATATACGCCTTGCGGGAGCGCATCACATGCTCCGAGCGGGGTGCTCACGTCGATCATTTCGCTGTAGCGATGCCAGCGCCCGAAGAAACCCTGAATCCAGCGTACACCATCAGCATCCGTGTACTGCTGATATGCGCCCGTGTAGAACCCCGGCGGACGGCGCATTTCGGGCGCGACCGTATCGAAGTGCGGCACGAGATTGTCCCACAAGTCCGTATCAAATTCGCCGGGTGCCCACACTTCGACGCCATCATAATCCGTCGTCGGCACGAACATCCAGCAGCCATCGCCGTAATACAGGTCGCTGTCGTAGTAGTCGCCAAATAGGACGATGTTGTCACATTGACCATTGTCGATCACCGCTGTGCTGGATACCCACCCGCTGTTAAGCGCGCCGAAGTACCAGATCTGCGTCGGATTGGGTAGTTGATCAAAATGCGCGTAAACAGGCGCGAACACATCCCCCGCGTGTAGCTGACCGATCACGTCCGGCATCGGCACATTCGGATCGTTTGAGGGCATTTCGGCGCGTACGTTCACCGGTTGGCTCGCATTCAGCGGCACGCCCACCTGACACCGCTCCCCGACGAGATCGCCGTACCAGAAAATCGACCAGATCGGACCGTCGAGAATTTCGCGTGACTCCGGGAGCACGTCCAGTATGTTCGGGTCGATTTCCAGCGGGCAGCCGTTCGTAAAGCCGCTTCCGGCTGCATCCGGGCATAGATCGACAAAATCCGCCACGCCGTCGCTATCACGGTCAGCGGCAGGGATATCAATCGGTGCGAGACAGCGCCGCGGATCGCGGGTGCAGTCGGGGTTTTGCTGCGCCGCAGCGCTCCCGATCACGGTCAGCAGCGCAAATGCACATATGAGAACTTTGAACAGATGGGCTTTCATGAGGGTTAACCTTGATGTCTGTTACATTTCACATTTCGTTATCCTATTCGTTATTTTCGGCGGCGCAACCTGTTTTTATGAGTCCTATACAACTAAGCATGATATTTGTATGGCTTCGCGAAAGAGGAGGATCTGCGCAGTATGGAGCATGGCTGTTCCTCACCCCCTGCCCCTCTCTGACCGAAGGTTGGAGAGGGGCGACAAAAAGGTGCTTTGCGCCCCCTCTCCTTCGCACGCGATGGAGAGGGGGTTGGGGGTGAGGATAAAACTCTCGTTCTGTGAACCCACGCAAGCGAAGCGAGGGGAGGAGAGGTCAAGGGCAGCGGCGCACTCAATCAGGCGCTTATGTTTCTCCGCGATTCAAACGTTTTTAAGCAGGTTCCGTCTCAACACGGGTGATCCGCTTCAGCATGCGCAACTGTGGCGCAAATACCGCTACCGCCCCCACCACGATCAGTGTGCCGAACCCGCCGAACACCACCGATCCTACCGCGCCGAGCAGCGCCGCGGTGACGCCGCTTTCAAAGCCGCCTAACTCATTCGATGCGCCGATGAAAATCGACTGCACCGCGGAGATTCGTCCGCGCATCGCATCCGGCGCGAATACGAGTTCGATGGTGCGGCGGATGATCACGCTGATATTGTCGGGCGCACCCAAGGCAAACATCATCGCCATCGACAGCCAGAAATTGGTCGATACGCCGAACACAATCGTCGCCAATCCGAACCCGGCAACCGCCAGCAGCAGCGTTCGCCCGGTATTTTTGAACGGCGGACGGTTGGCGATCACGATCGACATGCACAACGCGCCGATCGCGGGAGCGGCGCGCAGCCACCCCAACCCCTCCGCGCCAACCTGTAGGATATCTTTGGCGTACACAGGCAGCAGATACACAGCGCCGCCGAGCAGCACCGCGAACATATCCAGCGTGATCGACGGCAGAATGATCTTGTCACGGCGCAGGAAACGCAGCCCCGCACGCACCGATTCAATCGGGGATTCGCCTTTGATGTAGGCGGGCTGCGGACGAGGACGGATGATCAGCAGCACGGCGAACAAGACCACCCCGCCGAGCGCATAAAGACTGTACACGGTCGTAGCGCCGCCGCCAAAGACCGAGAGGGCGTTTGCAAGCCCGCCGCTGGTCGGCGCGATGCGCGCGATCGACGCGGGCAGCCCGATCAACAGCGGATTCGTAGGAACTAACCGCTCAATAATGGCGGGCAGCCCGATCAGCACGCCGCCGAGCGCGGGACCCGTGATCGCGGAAAGCTGCCACACCATGCTTGACCATGTTGCCGCGCTGTGAAAGATCGATTCGGGAACGAGCAGCGGCGTTAAGGCATTTTCCGCCGGGGTGTTAAACGCCCGCGCTGTACCGATCACAACCAAGGTGATGAACGTGAAGATCAGCGGCGCATGGCTCAACGAAAGGAGCGTGAGCACAAGCGCACACACGATCAGCACCGCTTGAGCGAAAATGGCGATCGTGCGGCGGCTGTAACGATCCGCTGCCACGCCCGCCGGAAGCGCGAACAAAAAGACCGGAATCACATGTACCAGCCCAATCATGCCGAGCAGGAAGGCATCCCCGGTCTTTTCGTAGACATCCCAACCCACCGCGACGGAAACCATCTGTTCGCCGATCGTCGCGATCAAGCGACCGATCAACAACAGCCGAAAATGCGGCACACGCATCGCCGCATACGCATCATGTGAAGCCACGTCGTTAAACTCCAATGTAGAGCATGAACCGCAGAGAAAATGAGCGTTCGCTGTGGTTAACTGCTTTTACAAACTGCGCCGCAAGGCGAACAGCGAATTCCCGCTCACGGCGTACAAAATCCCCCGGTTCACATCGACCGCCACATCCGAAACACTGGCGAACAGCGACTCATCAAAAGCGCGGTAGCTTTGCATAAACGTTCCGCTGAACGTCGTCTCGTAGATCGTCCGGTCATTCCGGCTGACGAAATACAAGCTCTGCGCGATCGGGTTGGAACTCAAGAACAGGTTATTGACGCTCGTCATACTCTGTCCTTCGCGGAACGTGAACGCGAAATCTTCTTGTTCGCCGCTGCGGAACTTGAGCATCCGCCCATCGCTGAGCAGAATAAACACCACGCCTTCGCTGTCGATGTCAAAATCGATCGCGGTGCGGATGTCCGGTCGTCCGGTTCCGGTAAAGTATTCGGTCGGCGTGTTGCTGAATGCCGATCCGACCGAACGATAACGCCAAATCTGATTTGCTGCTGCGTCCAAGACATACAATCCACCGCCCCAAAACACCATCTTAAGCGGCTGATTCCATGTTTCGGTGGCGGGGAGCTGCTGCGCGCTGCAATCCTGTAAAAAGCGCGGGGAGCAGTCCACCAGCACCCCGGCGCTGTCGAGCATGGCGAGCGCGTTCGATTGACTCAAGCCTTCGCCGCGCTCCGCCCACGAAATATCGACAATATCCCCGACCGTGAACTGAAGCACACTCGCGTTGCGGCGCATCGCCGGAATTGCATCCTGACGGCGGGCGATCGTCAGCCCATCCGAGCCAAGCGTCACACGATACACCTGATCGTTGCCGTCATCGAGCACGTACAGGTCTTCGCCTTGCAGCACCACCCGCGATAAATTGGCATTCAAGAACGTATCGAGCAGCACCAGTTCGCGCCGTTCGATGCTCAACAGCGCATCGATCACGGTGCGCGCTTCGGTGATCAAGGCGATCATATTCGGGTCATTTTCGCGCAGGGTCAGGCATTCTTCACTTTTGATGATGACTGCGTTCCATGCGTTGATCGTCCCGTTCACTTCCGTGTTGGCGATCCCGCGTGCGATCTCGGCGGTGCCGTTCGCTTCGGTGATGCAGCGGTCATAGGCGCTTTCGCCGGTGCCTGTCACCCACAGCACCACGACGATCCCGACGACCACGATCGGGATCAGGATCGCCAATCCGGTCGCGGCGGGGGTCGCCAGCCACCCTTTTGAGCCTTCTTTTGGCTTTGGCACGAAAAGATCAAAGATGCGGCTGGAAACTTGCAGCGCGCCTGCTGCGCCGAGCGCCGCCCCACCCGCAGCACGATCCATCGTTTCCTTGCGTTTAGCGGATCGGCGCGGTTCGCTGCCTTTTGCGGGGGCGGGCGTGGGTTCAGGCGCGGGCGGAGGTTCAGGCGGCGGCGTATGTCCGGCGACAATCTCGGCAGTCGATACGACTTCGCGCACGGGCAGCGCGACAGGCTGCGCCGCCGGAATGAACTCGAGGATCATCGCTTGCAGCGTCGATTGTTTCTGCCCGCTGATGCGCTCCTTGATCGAGGTCAGCGCCGCTGTGATGTCCTCTCCGCTCAATGCCTCCCCGACCATTTCGATTGTCAGGTCTGCCAGCACCGGATCGGCAAGGATCAGCCGCATTCCTGCGCTGATATCGAATTTTTTGATCTGGGTATCCGGGTCAACATGCACGCCAAGCGGCGCACCGATCAGCGCTTCGTCGTCTTCAAACGAGGCGGGAAACGGTGTCGTCTCTGTGCCGGAGCGGATCGCGCCAACTGCCGCGCCTACCCTTCCGACATAAAGCTCAGTGCCGCGCATCACGCCGCAGATCAGGCTTGCTTCAAAGCGCCGTTGATTACTGCGCGCTGATTCGGCGTTGTGCAGGTAAAGGTTTTCATTCAGGTACTTGAACACGCTCCCCAACCCGCTGGTGATGCTCCCTGTGCTGCCGAAATACGTTTCGCATGCCATTCCTGCCATGCGTTCGAAAAATTCCGGCTTGGGGAGCGTTTCACCGCCGGGAAGTACCAGCGCGAAGAACGTATCCGCCTCGCGTCCGCGCGCGGTTTTTTTCGGCGTCACTTCGACCAGTGCGCCGGGCGGCGGAATACTGATGGCGCGTCCGTTGACGAGGTGCAAATGCCCGACTAGGGCTTCGTATTCAAATGCCATCGATTGCGGAACTCCTGCATGCGAGCTTACTCAGCTTCATTGTAACGAAAAGCTCACGATTCGCAGGAGGGGGAAGTCGTGTAGAAGCGATTAGCCGACTGTTGACCGTACCAGATCGCGAAGCTGTTGAGGGAGAACAGGCTTAAGAAGAAATAAATCATGCGGGCGCAATTCAAGCCCATATTGATTTTGCGCGCTGATAACGATCACCCGTGTTTCTGCAAAACGCTCATCGGCATATACAAAACTCAAGATTTCCACGCCGGGGCGGTTTGGCAGCAGCAAATCGAGCAAAATCAACGTTGGTGTTGAACGCGCAAGCATAGCGATAGCTTCGTCACCATCGGCGGCTTCGGCAGTCTCAAAACCAAGCACGGAAAGCACACGCGCATATACAAAACGGGTTGGCGCGTCGTCATCGACGATTAGCGCAAGCTGAGGCATACGAGTCTGCGTTCTGGGGTTGATCATCCGTAAATAGATTCGTGAAAGCATTCACAAAAACAATGCTTCATCGTTTACAGCATATATGAATATTGCGATTGCGCCAATAGGATAACGGTTTACGTTCACAAACTTTCACATTAAGACTTGATAAACCTCTTAATTAGGATGAATGTCATTGTGTATTCCGGGACTAATATACAAGACATCAGCGTGATGCGATAAATATAAGACGGTGAGACACCATCTGAAAACTCCCCTCACCCCCCAACCCCCTCTCCCACGTAAACGAGGAGAGGGGGAGAACCGCTTTGCTTTTGTCCCTCTACCCGCTTGCGTGGGAGAGGGACAGCTTGCGTAGCAAGCAGGGTGAGGGGTGATGAAACGAATATTCAGATGGTTTCTGAGACACGTTTAGGTTGCTAAGCGGCAAGCCGCACAAACCCTAAATAACGATGTTCACCTTCGGCTCAATCAACTGACCGGTTGCGCCGCGTTTGGCGATAAAGATCACCTTCTTCGGCTCGTTTCCGTTCAGGATGCGCTGCGCGCTCTTGCTTGCCAATGCCAGCGCTTGCGCTTCTTCGTCGCTGATCAGCGAAGGAACTTCGATCCGTTCGACCAGCTTACCGTTCTTCATCACAACCAGCGTCGTCGAATCTTCCGCCGCGAGTACCGCGTCATACGTCGGGAAGGGCTGCGTATGGATGCTGTACGCCCCGCCCAAGCGTGACCACAATTCTTCCGCAATGTGCGGCGTGATCGGAGCCATCAGCAGCAGCATCCCTTTCACGCTGTCGCGCCAAACACCCTTGCCCAGCTTGCGATCCCGATTCAGGGCACGCAGTTCGTTCTTCAGCGCCATCAATTCACTCACAGCGCGGTTGAAGTTGAAATCCGCCAAGCGATCCTCAACACCCTTGATCGCCTGATGCAGGCGGCGCACCGCTTGACGTTCGCCAACCGCGTCGCCCTGTTCTTGTTCCGGTTCATCGGTTGCCAAGTCCCAGACTTCGTTCAGCCAGCGCACCACACCTTGAATATTCTGGCTGTTCCACGGTCCGCCCTTCGTCCAATCGAACCCGAACATGATATAAGCGCGCACGGTATCCGCGCCAAACTGAGCGACCAGTTCATCAGGATTGACGACATTGCCCTTACTTTTGGACATGCGCTGAATTTCCAGATGATGCTTCAACTGGTTGACCGTATTCGGACCGGGGATGCCGGGGATCGTGACCCGCGCCGATTCGGGAACTTCAACCGTCCATGTGCGCCCTGCCGCGTCATCCACCGTCAGGATATTTTCGGTGCGCTTCATGATCTCACCGATCACGACTGCGCCTGTGCGCGCCGCGATATGCTCACCTGTTGCCATGCGGGTATCGCCGCTGGGCGGGATCACGCCGACCGTGTGCGCGATCAGTTTGGCGTTGTTTTCCCATTCGCCTACGGCGACGATCATGTCTCCGGCGCGTTCTTCGCCCAACACTTGACCCTGATTGCGTAACTGCATAAACGGCTCACCGGACAACAGCGGCGCGGGGTCTTTCCCGTGCTGCTGCATGATTGCGACCGTTTCATCAAACATGCCCGTATCGCGCATCGCTTTTGCGAACCAGCGCGCATACATCAAATGCATCGTCGCATGTTCCGCGCCGCCCGTATAGGTATCGACAGGCAGCCAATACGCCGCTTCTTCGGGATCGAACGGCTTCGCGCTGTTTGTCGGACTCAAATAGCGATACCAGTACCACGACGAACACATGAATGTATCCATCGTATCGGTTTCGCGGCGGGCGGGCTTGCCGTTTTCATCGACTGTGTTCACGAACGCATCGTGACTCGCCAGCGGATTCCCCACCCCTGTGATCTGCACATCTCTGGGCAGTTCAACCGGCAGTTGATCATCCGGCACGACCGCGATCGATCCGTCTTCCTTGAAAATGACCGGAATCGGCGAACCCCAGTAGCGCTGGCGGCTGATCAGCCAATCGCGCAGACGATAATTGACTGCTTCTCGACCGTAACCTTTTTCCACCAGCCAATCGATCACGGCGGCGATTGCCGGATTCTTGCGTCCTTTTTCGCCGTTCGAAGGCGTGCCGTCAAACGGACCGCTGTTGACCATCGCGCCCGAACCCGCATACGACATATCCTGAACCGTCACATCGACAAACGGCGACACTTCGCCATCAGCAGATGCGGGACGGCGAATCACTTCGCGGATTTCGATCCCGTACTTGGTGGCGAAAGCATGATCGCGCTCGTCGTGCGCCGGAACCGCCATGATCGCGCCTGTGCCGTAGGTGATCAGCACATAATCCGCGATCCAGATCGGCACGCGCTCGTTATTCACCGGGTTGATCGCATACCCGCCTGTGAACACGCCCGTCTTTTCACGGTCTTCGCTCATGCGGTCGATTTCGGTTTCGCGTGCGGCTTGCGCGATGTACGCATCCACCGCCGCTTTTTGCGCCGCGCTCGTCACCCGTTTCACCAGCGGGTGTTCCGGCGCTAACACCATAAACGTCGCGCCCCACAGGGTATCCGGTCGCGTGGTGAAGATTTCAAATGCTTCGCCCGCTTCCGTGTGGAAGATCACACGCGCGCCTTCGCTCTTGCCGATCCAGTTCGTCTGCATCATGCGAATCGGTTCGGGCCAATCGATGCCGTCGAAGTTCAGCATTTCGTCGGCGAAACGCGTGTAGCGGAAGAACCACTGGGTCATCATCTTTTGAACGACAGGCTGCCCGGTGCGTTCGTCTTTGCCGTCGATCACCTGCTCGTTGGCGAGCACGGTTTGCAGCGTCGGCGACCAGTTCACCAGCGCCTCGCCGCGAAATGCTAATCCCGATTCGTAAAACCGCTTGAAGAACCATTCCGTCCAGCGGTAATACGCAGGATCGCAGGAAACGGCTTCACGCTCCCAGTCAAACATCGTCCCCATCGAGCGGAGTTGTTTACGCATCCGTTCCATGTTGGCATACGTCCACGTTGCCGGGTGAACGCCGCGTGAGATCGCCGCGTTTTCGGCGGGCAGCCCAAAGGCATCAAAGCCCATCGGAAACAGGACATTAAAGCCCTTCATCCGCATAAAGCGCGCCCGCGCATCCGATGGAGTCATGGCGAACCAGTGCCCCATGTGCAGATCGCCGCTTGGATACGGCAGCATCGTCAGCGCGTAGTGCTTCGGGCGGTTCCAATCAACTTGGGAGCGGTACAGGCGGTCGCTATCCCATTTCGCCTGCCATTTCGTTTCAATTTGCTGCGGTTGATACTTATCTTGTGGTTGGTCGCTCATCATCTGCTCACGGTGTTCGTGTTCATCGCCGGATTATTCAAACGGGGGACGATTTTATGCTCAACTCATCCCCAAAACAAAAAAGGCACACGTGCGGCGCTTTTATCAAACGCTGCGCGGTGCCTCCTGTTTGACCATCTCGCCGTGTGGGCGATAGTTGGTTTAGGGATACCGATCTTGTGGCGTGGGGCGGCGCTCCGGGCGCACGGGAACAGGCACACGCGCAGGTTTGGGCTGTGACGGCGGGTTCATAAGTCGATCAAGCGACCGCTCGATGTCATCCAGTAAGCCGCGCAGGCGGCGAACCGCATCATCCAAAAAATTGCGCTTTTGAGGTGCCACTCCCACAATCCTTTCACTCACGGGCGGGCAGTGAAATAAAAGCCCCTTCGCACAGGTAACGACGCAAAGGGGCTTGTGGACCTAAGGGGATTCGAACCCCTGACCTCTTCAATGCCATTGAAGCGCTCTCCCAGCTGAGCTATAGGCCCCCGATGGCTAAGTCGGATTATAGTCCCCCGCGCATCAGAGTCAATATCAAGCATACTGTCTTTTTTGATTTTGGGTAGTAGGTGAAATGATGGATTTGTGTGAAAAACCATCGGGACTATTCTAGTCCTACCGGATTCGCTGGTTTTTCCGTGGAGATACGGCATACCCTGCCCTAAACAAGCGGCTCGACTTGTGCTGCAAGCAGGATGAGGGGTTTTTCTAGACGGGTTCTCACGTGCATTCATATGAGCAAACAGGCACACTATTATGGATAATGAGTAAAATTCACAAAATATTCACCCTGTAAGCCCGCTTATGTCGAAACATGCTTATACAATAGATGCTTCGTTGCTGAGCCATTCGCCGCATGCGTATCGCAGAAAGCAGCCAACTCACGAAACAGTCTCAGGATGGTTTCACAAATGAACATTAACATCGTCCGGCGTGTGACCGAAAGATATCGCGCGCTGAAGATCAGGGGGAAAATTACGCTCGCGTTTGGCGTTGTTTTCCTGTTTATTGTCACGTTGGCGGTCTTGATCTTGGGCAGCCGGTTACGGTTTTTCAACGATTTTCGGACGCAAAACCTCATTCAAGGTCAATTGACCGAACTAGCGGACGATATTCGCTATTATGATGCGACATTGACCGACGCAGTCCGAGCTTATCTGATTGATCCTCAGGATCAAAATGCTTATGACCGGTATTATGCTGATGCGGCAGCGCTCGATCAGGCGATTAGCGAAGCAAAGCAGCTAGCCACCAGTGACGCTGACCGGACGCTTTTTGAAGAAATCGATCGCGTCAATATCGAATTGGTTGCCATCGAAGAACAGTTGTTAGCCGACCCGTCTATCGAAACAGCCATCGAGCTGTATCGCGGTCGCTACGGCGAACTGAAAGCGGAATACGCATCGTATTTGCTAACATTTGCTGAACAACAGCGCGCCCTTCTTGATCAAGGTCAAGCGGGCTTGATAGGAATCATTCAGCAGACGTTTATCATCGCTGTCATTGTGGCGTTCACGCTTCTGATGCTGCTGATTGGGATTTCTATAGCCCTCAGCCGCTATTTAATTACGCGCATCGAAGCGCTAAAAGCCGCCACCGAGCAGTTTGCTCAAGGCGATCTGGCAAAACGTATCCCGGTCACCAGTCAGGACGAATTGGGCGATCTGGCGGCGGCATTCAACACGATGGCGGCGCAGCAGCAGGAACAAATTCGCCAGATTGATCTGGCACGGCGGGAAGCCGTCGAAGCCACCCGCATGAAAGACCTGTTCCTCGCCACCATGAGCCATGAACTTCGCACGCCGCTTAACGCCATGATCGGCTTTTTGCACCTGATGATCTACAGCGGTCAGATGGATGACGACAACGAACACATGGCAGAGCGTGCGCTTGCGAACACACAGCGCCTGCTGACCCTCATCAACAACATCCTTGACCTCTCGCGGATTGCGACAGGCGGCTTGGAGATCGTACCGGGAGAAATGCGGCTGCATTATGTCGCGTCCGGCTTATACAACGATCTCAAGAACTTGGCGACCGATCGGGATCTGCGCCTCGAACTTGAGGTTGATCCGAAATTACCCGAAACGATTAATAACGACGAGGCACGTATCTCTCAGATCGTGACCAATCTCGTCAGCAACGCCATCAAATTTACGGAAACCGGAACGGTTCGCCTTGCATTCCAGAGCAGCGGCGATCGCCTGATCATTCAAGTTGCGGATACCGGAATCGGCATCCCGCAGTCCAAGCAGCACCTCATCTTTGATGACTTCTTTCAAGTCGATGGCTCATCGACACGTCATCAGCAGGGAGCAGGGCTTGGGCTGGCGATTGTCAAACGGTTGGTATTGTTGATGCAAGGCTCGATCAAGCTCGTCAGCGAAGTCGATAAAGGCAGCACGTTCACCATCGATCTGCCGCTCAATCTGCCGCGTTATGAGCCGGGTGATCGTCGCAAACAGGCGGAACATGTTTTCGTGAACAGCATGAAAAACCCCACTCTTGAGCCTTCAACCGCGCAATCGGGAGCAGTGAGAACGTGATCAAGATACCGCGCGTTTTTGTCGGATGGGATGTGTTGATCGTTGACGACGAGCGAGACAGCTTAGAAGTTGCCTCGCGCCTGCTGACGATCGCGGGAGCCACCGTAGACCCCGCGCATAACGGACGTGACGCGGTGGAACTCGTGAAAGCGAATCCATCAAAGTTCAAATTCGTCCTGACCGATCTTTCTATGCCGCACATGGACGGGTGGGAACTGCTGTACATCCTCAAGCAGGACCCGCATACCGCTCATGTGCCGATTATTGCGCTCACCGCCCACGCGATGACAGGGGATCGTGAGCGCGGGATCGCGGCAGGCTTTCACAATTACATCGCCAAGCCGCTTGATCCTTCCAAATTCATTCAGCAGCTTGTCATCCTGCTGACCGAACTCCCGGAATACGCCGTCTTGCTGGCATCATCGAATGATCAAGGAAAGCAATCATGAGCAGCTATTCAATTCTGGTAGTTGAAGATGATCCCGATGGGCAGGAAGTTGTCGCCCGAATGCTGAAACAGGTCAATATCGAAACCGAAATCGCAGGGACTGCCGAAGAAGCGTGGGAGATGCTCAAAGCAAAAACCTACGCGGGCGCGATTATCGATCTAGCGCTGCCGGGGCAGGACGGCTTTCAACTGCTCAACTCGATACGCCGTGATCCGGCATTACGCAGACTGCGCTGCATCGCGGTCACAGCCTATCACACGCCGGAACTCAAGCATGATGCGCTGCATAACGGCTTTGACGGATACTTCGCCAAACCCTTGAATCGCACGCTGTTTTTAGGCGCGGTCGAAGAAATTTTCGGGCAGTAGAAACATAAAACAGGGCGGCTCACAACCGCCCTCACATCCACTTTCAAACTTCTGAATCGGATTCTATAATCTCCCAAATCGGGCACGGAAGCGTCACCGTGTGATTTGCATCGGCTGCCTTCTCCCTTTATCTTTTAATCCCCTACTTTGGAAGGAAATACAGTGAGCAAGTACGCCGTTTTTCACCCGGATCATGAAGTGCTGGGCGCAGCCGTGATCACCTACCGCGATTCTGTCAATCTGGAACACTACGTCGATTTTTACGCCGAATATGGGCTGGGCGATGTCAAGCCTGACCAGTGGTATCCGTTCCAGAAAGTGCTGGATGTATTGAGCGCGATTGCTGAACGCGGCGGCGAAATGATGGACTTCGTTAGCATCGGCATGGCTGTCGGCGCAAACGCCTTTCTTCCGCCGGAATTTGATACTATGCCGTTTGCTCAGATCATCCAAGCGACAGGCATGGCGGCGGGGCGGTTTAATCGCGGCTCGGATTTCGGATTCACGACATTTGAGCAGCTCAGCCCGACGCATGTCAAACTCGATATCCGCGACCCATCGCCCGACGATCTGCTTTACGGCGTTCTCTACGGCTACGCGAAACGGTATTTACCATCAGGGTATCGTTTTACGGTGAAATACGATCCGAATACGCCGCGTCGTGAGCTTGGCGGCAACTCGACGATTCTGCACGTCGAATGGTTTCCGGTCGAAGGCGCAACCACTTAATAAGCGCGGGGTTTGCCCCCTCAAGCGATCATGAGGGGGCAGTTTTACAGCGGTTCCGCTTCTACATCAGCCCTTCAAAGAAGCGCATCGGCACAACACCCACCCCGACCAGTCCGGGTCCGGTGTGAACGCCCAACACGGGCGAAAGCCGCACGGTTTCCATCTTCGCTACATTCAAGTTGTCGCGCAAAATCTTCTCGAACTGTGCTGCTTTTTCGGGAAGCTGACCATGCACGATCGTCGCCCATACGGGTTCCGTTTTGCCGTAGCGTTCCGCCAAGCTGTTCGCCATGCTGGTGAGCGCCTGCGCGATTGTACGTGCGCGCCCTTTGGTCGAATATTTGCCGTCCGCAATATCAACATGAATGATCGGCTTGATTTGCAGCAGCGATCCGGCGAGCGCTTGCACGCGCCCGATGCGTCCGCCGCGTGCCAGATAATCCAGCGTCTCCAGCGTGAAAATCACTTCCGTTTCGGCGCGGAGCTTATCCGTCAATTCGACGATCTTTTCGCGCGACCAACCCTTTTCGAGCGCCATCGCCGCACCGAGCACTTGATAGCGCTCTCCCGGCGAAAGCGTGCGCGTATCGATCACGATGACCTTGTTATTGCCAATCTGTTGGGCGGCAAGCGCAGCAGTATTCGCCGTGCCGCTCAACCCGGATGAAACATGAATCGCCAGTGCATCTTGTTCAACCGAATTAAAAAGATTGAGAAAATCACCGAGTGAAGGTTGTGAAGTAGTCGGCACAGCGGGGACAACCGCCTTGAGCCGATCGAAAAATTGATCCGGTGTGAGTGATTCAGAATTGACCATCTCCCCGTTCGGAAAGTTGATCATCAACGGAATAACTTTAAGATTCCAGCGTTGAATATCCGCAGCGGAGAGATCAGCGGCGCTGTCTGTGATGATTTGAGTCATGAACTACCTAAATCCTTCAGAAATCGGGCACAGGTTTACATATTTAAACGCGGGGAATGGCGTAAAGGTGCGGAGAATCCGTAAATTCTTTTGGAAAAATACCCTGCTGAGGGGAAAATTCACCCCTCCAACATACGAAGCGCTGGAGGGGTGAAAGCCTAATCGTCACGCGGTTTCAAAATCACCAGCGCGACCGCTGCTGCCAGCACTGCCCACATCCACACCAGATCGCCCGCGCTGCCTTTTCCGGTCAGCCGTGCGCCCCGGCGCAGTCTCAGTAAGCGATAATCCGTCGTTGCGGCTTCCAAATCCGCATCGCTGATCGTATGCGGATCGATTCCCGCCATTCTCGACGCGAAACCGCTCCCTATCAGGACGGCGCGCATCAGCGAGAGACGATCGACACTATCCGTCACATCCTCTGCATCCGCCTCAAACCAGCCATCCGACATCCAGATTTCGATATGCGGTGCTGCCATGATGTTCTTGTACCACTGAGAACCCGCGCCAAACCCGGCAGTCACATAAATGTGATCATCAACCTCCGCATAGTTGACCGGAGTCTGCCGCTTTAAGCCGGATTTGCGCCCGACATGATGCAGCACGATATACCGCCCGAACTCCGGCGGCATCGCATTGAGGACGGGACCTAATCCCATGCGCCACATCAAGATCATGAAGCGGTTGAACTGCTTGAACAGCTGCGGCAGATAGCGCTCGATGGAGTCATTCATGGTGGAGTTTCCTTCCTGTGCTATCGTGAGCATACGGCGAATCCATCACACCCGCTGGTATGTTGTGACAAATGTCACAAACACTTTATGCACTTGAGCGCCCCCCATCTTCTCCACCTCGGATTACCCTAAATGAAAATAGAGTCTATTCGGATATGTGAATGAACGCATCAACGCGAGTCATCCCCAATGAAGAAGTGATCTTGCTGCACGCCAAAATGTGCCGCGCTGTCGGTGATCCCAAGCGGATTCAAATCCTTTATCTGCTGGCGGACTCGCCATGCAGCGTGAATACGCTGGCAGAACTCCTATCAACCCCGCAGCCGACTATCTCTCGTCATCTGGCGACTCTGCGCGAAAGCGGCATGGTAGCAACCACGCGTGAAGGCACGAGCATCATCTACCGGCTGGCAGTGCCGGAAATGATCGATGTGATCGACTCGATGCGCGCCATCCTGAGAACCGTGATCGCCCGTCAGGCAAGCAGCCTTGAGGACGATCTGCTTTTGGAGTAAATCTATGCGCGATTCCAAGTATATTTGGCTGGTCGGGCTGGGGATCACACTGCTGATCATCGGTGTTCCGATCTATTTATTTACGTTCGATCCGCCTGTCGTCAGTGCCGATCCGTGGGCATCCGTCCCCGATCGCTCCCGCGATCCGGTTGATCATTCGCATTTCTTCACCGGAACTTATGAGACGGGGAGTGATATCACCCGCGTCTGTTTGACATGCCACGAAGACGCAGGCGATCAAATGCTGCATACGTCGCATTTTCGCTGGCTCAGTGAACCTCAAATCGTCGAAGGACGCGATGAGCCAATCGAGATCGGCAAAGCAAATCTGGTCAATAATTTCTGCTTAAGTGCCGCCGCCAATCTCGATTCCTGCACGCGCTGTCACACGGGTTATGGCTGGGTCGATGACACCTACGATTTCACCAACCCGGAAAATGTCGATTGTCTCGTCTGCCACGATAACAGCGGAACGTATGTGCGCGCGGCAGGCGGTCAGGTTGCCGAAGGCGTCGATCTGGTTTTGGTCGCGCAGAGCGTCGGCACGCCCACACGCCAAAACTGCGGCGGCTGTCACTTTGATGGCGGCGGCGGTAACGGTGTGAAGCACGGCGATCTGGATGAAAGCCTGTACTATCCGCCGGAAAGCGTCGATGTTCACATGGGGCGTTACGATTTCCTGTGCATCGATTGTCACCAGACCGAAGATCATCAGATCGGCGGGCAGGCGATCAGCGTCAATACCAACGTTGAAGACCACAATATCGCCTGTACCGACTGCCACGAGCCGACTCTGCACGAAGATGAGCGCATCACCGAACATCTGGATACCGTCGCGTGCCAAACCTGTCATGTGACCGTGACCGCACTCCGCGATCCCACAAAAATCTCGTGGGACTGGTCACAAGCAGGGGATGCGACCCGTGTCGAAAGCGTTCACGAATATCTCCGCATCAAAGGCGAATTCGTTTACGAAAACGACTACATCCCGCAGATCGCATGGTTCAACGGGAATATTGCCCGCTACCTAGTCGGTGACTTGATCGACCCGACCGTTTCGACGGTGCTCAATCAGCCGCTCGGTGATATTGCCGACCTCGATTCGCTCCTTTACCCGTTCAAAATTCACTACGGGAATCAGCCCTACGACACCGTGAATAACATCCTGCTCACGCCGCGCACCGTTGGCGAAGATGGCTACTGGACGACCTTTGACTGGGATTCATCGCTTCAGCTTGGCGCGGAACTCGCGGGTATTTCGTACAGCGGCGAATTCGGTTTCGCGCCTACCGAAATGTACTGGATGCAGACTCATATGGTGCGTCCTGCCGAAAACGCCCTCACCTGCACAAGCTGTCACGGCGAAGGCGGGCGAATCGATTGGCTGGCGCTCGGCTACCCCGGCGACCCGATGGTTTGGGGAGGGCGCACACCGTGAAACGCTCCCATCTGATCCTGCTCGTTGTTCTGGCGGGAATCTTCTTCAGCGCGGCGGGTGTGATTCTGGCGCAGGAAGCCACGCCTGAACCCACCCCTGTTGTTGAAGTTGAAATCGAACCGTCGTTCCACCCGGTGTATCCGCTCCTCGATGCCGATGGAATCTCCGTGCTGACCAGCGGCGCACCTGTTTCGACGGTGACGACGTGCGGCGCGTGCCATGATACCGCCTTCATCACCACCCACACGATTCACGGGGATGGCGGCAGAACAGCGGCGGGTGCGCTCCCGCCGGAAGACATCGCCAACACCGATGTCGAAATGAACTGCTTCTTATGTCATATGGACGCGCCGAATAATCAAGCGCGTGTGAATGCGCTGGCGACCGATCCCGCGTGGGCGAGTACCGCCGCGCTCGTCGATACCGGAATCGTCAGCGTGACCGATGGTGTTTACACCTATAACGCCGATGCATTCAGCGCCGATGGCACGCTCAGTCCCCGGTACACCGCCATGCAAGACCCGCGCAGCGATCACTGCGGCGCGTGTCATGGCGAAGTACACATGGACGCACAGCAGCCGCTCGCGCTGCCGATCGGCGACGATACCGCATGGCGCACCTTCACCACCGGGCAGGTGATCTCCCCGCAGCGCATCACAGGCAGCGGCGCGAACATCAGCGGACGCGGTGAACTTGGGCGCGCATGGGATATTCACGCCGAACGTGTGCTGAATTGTGTAGACTGCCATTTCTCGATCAACAACCCGATCTACGCCGAGCCGAACGCCGCAGCCGCCCCCGAACATCTCGTCTTTGATCCGCGCCGGATTGACATCAGCGAATATGTCGAGCGTCCTTCGCATGAATTCGCGTCCGGTTCGGATGCGATGCGGACGTGTGAATCGTGCCACGATGCCCAGACCAGTCACACATGGCTGCCCTACTGGAATCGTCACACGTCCGCGCTGGCGTGCGAGACATGCCATGTCCCGACGCTGTACGCGCCCGCGCTCGCCTCGCGTGATTCGACTGTCGTTAATCTCGATGGTTCGCCTGTAGATATTTTCCGGGGACTCGAAGGCGGACTCGCCGCCGCCCCTGCTGATCCGCTCACAATATTGGTGACAGGGTATCAGCCTGTCCTCCTCCAGCAGATCGACGCGGACGGTTCAGAGCAGCTTTCGCCCTATAACCTCGTCTCCGTCTGGTACTGGGTCAGCGGTGAAGCCGCCGACGCTGTACCTATGGACAGCGTGCGCGCCGCTTATCTCGATGGCGATGCCTACGCGCCGGAAGTTGTCGCCGCGCTCGATGCGGACGGGGACGGCGTATTAAGCAGCTCCGAACTCGTGCTCGATACCGATGCGAAAATCGCCGTAATTGCCGAGCGCCTGATTACACAGGGTGTCGCATCACCGCGCATCACCGGCGAAGTGATCCCCTATGCCATCCATCACAACGTGATCGGCGGCGAATGGGCAGTCCGCGAATGCAGTGATTGTCACAGCGAAAATTCGCGCATCGTTTCGGCGCTCCCGCTCACGCTGAGCGGTCGCACCCCCGGCGCCGTCACGCCGATGTTGATCACCGATAGTTCGGTCGATTGGAACGGCGCGATCACCCGCGATGACAACGGTAGTTATGTATTCGTGCCCGAAACGCAGACCAGCGCCGCCACGCTCTATATCTTCGGACGCGACAGCGTAGCGATTATCGACACACTCGGTGTGTTGATCACGTTAGGCGCATCGCTCGGCGTGATTGCTCATGCCACACTGCGCGTCATTGCCGGACGCCGCCGCGCCGCTCATGCCGCGGGCGAAGTCAAGCAAGTCTATATGTACAGCATCTACGAGCGTCAGTGGCATTGGCTGCAAACATTCGTGATCTTCGGGCTGACGTTCACCGGATTGGTGGTTCACAAGCCGGATATGTTCAGCTTGTTCAGCTTCGCGTGGATGGTCGATCTTCACAACCTGTTCGCCATTCTGCTGGTGATCAACGCGGCGCTGTCGCTGTTCTATCATCTGGCAAGCGGCGAAATCAAGCAGTTCATCCCGCGTCCTTACGGCTTCTTCGACAATATGGTGCAGCAGGCGATCTACTACCTGCGCGGCATCTTCCGGGGCGATCCGCACCCGTTCGAAAAAGACCGCGATAGCAAGATGAATCCGATCCAGCAGATGACCTATCTTGCGCTCCTAAACGTACTGCTCCCGCTGCAAATCATCACCGGCGTGTTGATGTGGGGCGCGCAGCAGTTCCCGCAGATGGTCGAAGCGCTCGGCGGACTGCCGTTCCTTGCGCCGTTCCATACGCTGATCGCTTGGCTGCTGGTCACGTTCGTGATCGTCCATGTCTACATGACCACCACCGGACACACACCGCTCACCAATATCAAGGCGATGGTGATGGGCTACGACGATATTGAGGCATCACACGCCGGAGCGGATTAAACAGGATTTTTACCCCTCCCCCGCCCCCTTCCCGCTAACGCAGGGAGGGGAGAGAGCAAACGCGGGGGAGGCGTTTTTGTAGACGAATCGCTTGAATAAAGGGGATTCACGTATGACCACATTAAACACCACACAACCGCAGTCAGACGCGCCCGTCAAATCACGCGTGGCGCGCATCGCCCGCCCTTACATGCATCCCTACGCCGCCGGGATTCTGCTCGGTCTGGTTCTGTTCGGCGCATTTTTCATCACAGGCAACGGTTTAGGCGCATCGGGCGGCATGAACCGCTTGGTTGTCGTCTTTGAAGACGCACTCTTTCCCGCTCACATCGACCGCACCCCCTATTTGATCTCAATGGCGGGCGGCGATCGCAACCCGCTTGAAAACTGGGTGGTGTTCGTCACCATCGGCACGATCATCGGCGGCTTTACCAGCGGCTATTTGAATGGTCGCGTCAAAGTGGAAATCGTCAAAGGACCGAACACGAGCAACCGCACCCGCCTATTCTGGGCGTTCGTCGGCGGCACGTTGATGGGCTACGGTGCGCGTCTTGCGCGCGGCTGCACCAGCGGTCAGGCATTGAGCGGCGGCGCGGTGCTGTCGGTTGGCAGTTGGGCATTTATGCTGGCGGTGTTCGGCGGCGCGTATATGCTCGCCTATTTCGTCCGCAAGCTGTGGAACTGAGGAGGCGAACTCATGGCACCCTTCCCTTTGAATCTGGTTGAACTGCTCGGTTCACCGCAGTATTTCATCGTTTATCTATTCATCGGTTTTGCGTTCGGCGCAGTGCTGGAGCTTGCAGGCTTCGCTGTTTCGACCAAACTTGCCGCGCAGTTCTATCTCAAAGATTTGACCGTCCTCAAGGTGATGTTCACCGCCATCATCACGGCGATGGCGCTGATTTTCTTGACGAGCGGCTTAGGTATCCTTGATTACAACCTCGTTTACGTCAACGAAACCTATTTGATCCCCGGCATCGCGGGCGGGTTGATCATGGGTGCGGGCTTCATCCTCGGCGGATTCTGCCCCGGTACGTCGCTCGTGTCGGCGGCGACCCTCAAAATTGACGGGATCGTGTTCGCGCTCGGCGCGTTCTTCGGAATTTTCCTGTTTGGCGAAACCGTCGGCACGTTTGAAACATGGTGGAACTCGACCTACATGGGGCGCTTCACCCTCATGGAATTGTTCAACGCCGATACAGGCGTCATCGTGCTGGCAGTCATGATCATGGCGATCCTTGCCTTCGCGGCGGCTGAATTTGCCGAGCGCGTGATCGGCAAGCAGACGCAGAAACAGCCGCGCTGGCGTTATGGCGCAGCAGGCGGCGGGATTGCGCTTGCGGCAGCCGCTTTGATCGTCGGTCAGCCGACCAATGCCGATAAGTGGAACGCGATCGCGTCGGTCAATCAGCCGAAATTGGACGAACGGGCAGTATTCGTTCACCCCGGTGAAGTGCTTCAGTATATGAACGATCGCAAGATCGTCACGATGCTGGTTGATGTCCGCAGCGAAGCCGATTACAACCTGTTCCACATCCGCGATGCGCGCCATGTCCCGATGGAAGAACTCAACACCATCGTCGAAGAATTCCACGCGCTGCCCGATAACGCCGTCGTCTTTGTCATGAGCAACGACGAAGCCGCCGCCGTCGCCGCGTGGCGCTATCTCGTCGCAGAAAGCGTCGTCAATGTGTATGTGTTGGATGGCGGTGTAAATAACTGGTTAGCGACGTTTGGCGAAGCCGATTTCCAAGCCGTTTCCGCCATCGAATCGAGCGCAGTTGATGCGCTGAAATACCGATTCGATATGGCATACGGCGATCAGCATCCGGCGGCATCCCCGCACGCCGATCGTTTTGAACTCACGTTTGATCCGCATGTTATTCTGACGCTCAAGCGCGGTCCTGCAAGCGGCGGATGCGGTTAAACCTCGCCTTTGTTTCCCCCTTTTTATCGCACACGGTAAAGAGGGGGATTATTTTCACCCCAACCACAGCGGATCGCTCAAATACTTATACGCATTATCGGGAAACAGCGTCACGATCAACCCCGATTCGCCGCGCAGTGCCAGTGCTTCCGCCATCGTCAGTGATCCCACCATCGCCGCCGCCGCGCTGATCCCCACCAGATACCCTTCTTCGCGGGCAAGCCGCCGCGCCATTTCATGAGTCGCCTCGGTGCTGATCCCGATCTGCTGATCCGCGAAGCGCTCATCATAAATTTTCGGCTTAATCGCCGTCCGCATGTGCTTGAGACCTTCCAAGCCGTGAAACGGTGAATCCGGCTGCAAAGCGACGATCTGCAC
>CALBRY010000492.1 GCA_937927665.1 uncultured Chloroflexota bacterium | reverse complement strand
CTTGATGGTTTCGGTTCGACCAACTGATCTTCCATCGCAAACAGCAAAAGCTGCGTACCTGCGTTAGGGGTTGCACTGCCGTTTCCGTTGGGGCGCACACCGAGCCGCCCAAGCTGAGTAAATAGGCTGTTAAATTCAAGTTCGCGGAACAACGCCTCGACTACGCCGTGATCAAAAGCATGGGTGATACAGCGCGCTTTATCCAACTGGATCGGCACATCGCGCTTAATCGTCGCCAACTGCTGACTGAGATATGCGTCTGCGCGTCCGTCTTCAAGCTTCTGGCGAACACCTTTGCTCAAAGCATCAAGGTTCGCGTAAATGGCATCGAGTGATCCGTAGGTTTGAAGGAGTTTAGTCGCGGTTCCGTCACCAATTCCTTTTACGCCGGGGATGTTGTCACTGGTATCACCAACGAGCGCTTTATAGTCGATCAGTTGATGCGGCTCAAATGCGTATTTGGCGCGGAACGCGTCCGTATCGTAGACCTGATCAGGGACTTTCGCTTGTGGGACAAATAAGCGCACCGTCGTGTGATCGGTGAGGAGTTGAAGCAGGTCGCGGTCGCCGCTGAAGATTCGCACATCGAGGTTTTCGGCTTCCGCCTGCAAGCTGACCGTGCCAATGACATCATCGGCTTCGTAACCGGGTAAGCTCAAGGTCGGCACGTTGAACGCCTTGACCATGTCGCCAATCCGCCCGATCTGCCGCTCTAGATCTTCGGGCATCTGTTCGCGTGTGCCTTTGTAACCCGCGTAAAGCGTATCGCGTCCACTCATGCCGTCATCAAACGCGACCGCCAGATAAAATGGCTTTTCGCGTTCAAGCACATCCATCAACATTCGAGTGAAACCAAAAACGGCGGTCGTCGATTCTCCGGCGGCGGTCATAAAGACGCGTTCGCGGCTGGCGAAGTAATAACGATATGCCAGCGCATAACCGTCGATCAGATAAAGAAGCGGACGCGTGATGGCATTCATCGGCAGATTCTCCGTTCCCGAAGCGAACATGTGAGCGATTATAGCATGTCTGCCGGAAGAATTCGCGCGTCGTTTGTTTTAGGTTGTTGAGGTTCTACACCATGCGCTCAAAGTTGAGGAACTGGTGAATTTCGTCATCTTCGAGCGGTCTGCCGGGGGCGACGATCAAATAGCTGTCTGCCCACAAATTCTCGGAGAGATCAGAACTAGTCTTGGTGGCAATTTCGGCAGAGCGGCGCTTAAGGTCGCGGATCACCTGATACGGCGCATTATCGCCGGGGATTTCGGCAAGCAGATACACGTAATCACCCTGTACCTGAAGTGTTTGAATACGCCAGAAACGTTCACGAAGTTGGGCATTCAAACCGGAGATGATCGCGCGCGAAACTGCCTCATCAAGCCGCATATTCGGGTCACGAAGCAGCCAAACACAGGCATACGCCACATAATTTGCGGCTTCCGGTGCATCCAATACGCTGATCGCCGGCGAAGTCAGGCTTTGCGCGGGCGGCAGAACGGTTGACGCTACCGCGATCATGTCGGCTTGTCCGCGTTCCGGTACAGTCTTGAGCGCTTCGACCAAACGGCGTCCTTGACGGCGAATATCTTTCAGCGGGGTTGAGCCGCCAAACACCAGCGACAAGATCAAATCGTCAATGGTTTTGCGGGAATACAGCAGATAATCTTTGCCCGTCGATGGCAGGGTGACAAAGCGGATGCGCGCTTCTTCGGCGTTCACATCCCAATCATCGGCGATCATGTTGCGGAGTTCATCGACATCTTCTGACGCCATCCGCCCGGCATACGCGATTAAGCGTCCGCCGTCGTCGTTTTGCAGCGTGAGCAGGGTTGCTTCAGCGGTGAGTTCCAATGAAACTTGCGTCAGGCTCAACGCCAACTGCGCGAGATATGCTTCCTGTATGTTCGCATCGTCTGCGCTGGCGGCTTGTCGCGCCGCCATTTCAAACGCGGATAGGCGCTCGAATTCGGTATTGAAGTCGTCAACCGTGAAGCGCGGGAGATCATCTTCGACTATGATCGGCGCATGATCGGGGAATGCTTCCCCGGCGAACTCCTCCGGCAGTTCGTCGTCAAATTCGTCTGACGGCGGCACAACAGGCGGCGGATACTGCGTCCATTCGTCGTTTTCGTCCAGAACAAACGGCGATGACGATAAGACAACGGGCGGCGGTAGTTCCGGCAGTGTATCCGGCTGCGGTGGTTCGCTCGCCCCACTTGAGCGCGGCTGCGGCGTATCCCAACTGGTTTCCAAGTCCTGCGGCGCGGATTCGAGCCGCTGCGCGGCTGAAAGTACGGTCGGCTGATCAGCGTACTGCTGGCTCAAACTGATTGGATCGCTTTGCGCCGGTACAGGCGATTCGGGGAGTGTTTCCGGCATCGGCGGCGGTTCGGCGGACGAAGGCTGTGATTCGCTTATCGAACGATCAGACTTTGCCTTCTTCGGCGGTTTCGTCTTCTTGCGCTGAACTTGACTTTCTTTGATCCACGAGGGCAGCGGCTTGATCTGCGGCTTTTGTGCCGATTGATAACGCTCGATGCTGGCGATCAAATCTTCCAGCGAGAATTTACCCGTCCAATGAGTCGGGTCGCCGCTTTCCTGCAAAATATATGTCGCAGGGCTGAACTCGGCGGGCGCGGCGGGTGTTTCCGGCAGTGTATCGGGCATCGGCGGCACAGCGCTGAAATCATATTCAGGAAGGCTGCTCGGCGGCGACACGTTCGAGACAAATTCAGGCGGAATCTCATCCGCATCGGGTGACCAGAAGGATGGCACATCATCAAATGTGATGGGCGGCGGTGGTTCTTCTACAATTTCTTCTTCGCCGCGCATAAGCGCCAACACATTACGGAAGCCAACATCCGATGCGCTGTTGATCAAATCTGTGACCGTCCCGCCTTCTTCGATGGATGGCACGGGCGGTTCTTCTGCTGCCAATTCATCAAAGCGACCGGATGGCTGCGGAGGGATTTCTGACTCGTCTTTGCGAGATTGTTGAATCTGATCCAACAGCGGATTCATACCGCCGCGCAAGATAAAATCGACAAATTCTTGCTGCCGCGCTGGTAGTGATCCGCGTGATTGCTCGGTTCGCATCGAGTTGACGAGTGTATCAAACTGACTGCGCGGCTTTTTCGGCTCGGAGTCCTTCGACGGCGGATCGATTGAGCTGAGAATCTCCTGAAACGCAGGATCGACGGTTCCGGCGGGTTCTTGCGGCGCATACGGCGCGGCAAACGGCACAACCGGCGTATTCTCGTCCATCGCGTACATGCTGGGGAGATTGGGGCGCAAATTGGGGCGGGTAGACGGAAGCGGCAGCGGATTTTCGCGTACATCCGCGACAGCTTTATCTAGCACCGGAATGATATAGCGAGCGCTAAACGGTGTATTGACCGAGTTTTGCAGTCTCAGAAGCCGAACAACTTCCTCAAGTTGGCGCGGAGTCGCAATAATGGCAAGCTGAGGCGATGCCATGCGAAGTCCTTCAACCACCTGATCGATGCGCGTACCGGGAAGCGTAAAATCGACAATCGCCGCTTCGATGGGATTTTCGCGCAGATATTCGATCGCCGCATCCGGTAGGCTGAACAGGCGAACTTCAAAAAGCCCTGTTCCTTGGAGCGCCGTACGGATGCTCGAAGCGAACGGGATATTAGCAGTGAGGAAAAGCACTCGCGTAATCATGAGAAAATTGTAATGCGAGTATGTGGATACGCGCAACCGGGGATCGCCCCGGAAGGAGCAGGAATATTCCTGCTCCTACGGCGCGGAATTGACCGTTACCGAAAGAATACCGGTGTTATTGACTTCACTGACTTCGGTGATCTGGCTTGAATTATCGGCGCGACCGGTCACACTGAACACACCCGCCGCCGTAAAGGTCAAATCGATCTGAAGTACGATGCTCTGCCCCGATTCAAGACCACCCACAACACCGAGCGAAAGTTCTGTGCCGCCGGGCAGCACTTGAATAGTGTTCGCAAACTGTCCCGAAGCTCCTGAACCTGTGTTGGTGATCTGCACGGTATACGACGATGTAACCGGCGTATTCCCTGCATTCAGCGTCAATACTTGCGCGCCTGTCACACTGGTGATCACGAGATCTGGCAGACCGGGTGTAACCGTAATGCTCGGCGTGACGCTTGGCGTCAGCGTCGGGATGCCCTGTGTATTCGTGCGTGACGGTGTCACGGTGAGGATCGGCGGCGGCGGCGTTGCCACGATCGGGATCAACGTGCAGTTGCCGAACACCTGAACCACCGCATTACTCACCCACCCCGTGTTGAATCCATCTCGTACCTGCCACCATTGATTGCTCGATACCCGCCCCGTAATGGGCAGCACCGAACCGGAAGGCAGCACGCGGATCACCGGGTAAATGGTATCGGGTCCTGTACGCAAATTGACATTTGATGAAACGACAATGCGACAGGTGGGATCATTGGTCACAGGCGGCGGAACGATCACAGTCGAAGGCAAAGTTGCCGTCGCGGGCGTTGCCGATCCGCGAACGATCAATCGAATCGTTGCGGGGGCGCTTTCGATGGCGGAGCGATATGCCCGTACTTCGAGACTGATCGTACCCGCTTCACGCGGCGTATAGCGGAATACATCGGAGAATGTCGGCACACCGCTCGCCTGACTGGGTGAAAGGGTGCTGACGACCTGCCCGTTGACAAACAACTGTGCGCGGGTCACGCCGACTGCGTCGGTCGATGTAAAGGTGATGGCAACCTCTTGGTTGACCCCCACCTCGGTGCCGTCCTGCGGAGAGATAATCTGCACAGCAGGTCTACCCCCACCCGATTGAGTCGGCGTAGGGGCATCACTGTTGGAGAGATTGCAGGCGCTCGCCATCAACAGCACGGCGAAACATAAGAATGCACAGATGATTCGTTTCATCGATCAGGCAATTGGCTCTTTGAAAATGACAAAACGTGACATATCGTCGCCTTTGGCTTTGCAGGTGGTCATGTCAACCTTGAATTCGCGACCACCGCTCACCCAACGAAGACCTTCTTGGAGCAACCCTTGCCCCATGAAGCAAACAGCGCGATCGGTCTTGCGCCCCCAACAGAGCGCGCAAGTTTCCATGGTGTAAACGATCTTGTCGCCGCCCTCTTCGTAGACATTCGAAACTTGGTCAGAGAACTGCGAGAAGATATTCGCCATTGCCGGAACGCCGACGCGCAATTTCGCATTCAGCGGCAGCACCTTGAAGGCAAGATCGCCAACGCCAGCCAGCGCGCCGAATGACCGCAGACCGCCCGCGAAAATAGCGCGCCCAGCCCGCAGTGCCAACCCACGTCCACCGCGCGGTCCGAACATCTCTTCCAAGGCGATATTCAACGCCGTGAAATCGGTGAAGTCGAACTGCTTCTCCAGATTATCCGGTGGATAGTTATTGATGTACTGCGATAGCTGCGCCAGATGCAGAATGCCGTTCAGACCATTCTGCCCCATGATCTCTTCCATCGCTTCGATGGCGAGACGGGCAAATTTGTTGGGATAGTATAAACCGCTCTTAGCAGGTGGCATTGTGCCGGCTTCCTCCCGTTGTGCGTTCGGCAGTTGCCCTCAATCCATGAGGCGCAGACAGGCATGTGTTGGGATTGTACATCCAAGTATATGCTGACTGCGAAAAAATTCCCAAAAACTTCTACCCCGCAAACACAATCAGCGGTTCATTGTGATTCGTTGGCGTCTTCGAACCGGGTAAACGCCCTTGCATACTCCAAGGACCTGTCCACACAATTTCGACTTCTGCCACCTGACCACGCCACTGACGTTCTGTGTCCTCGAAGAATACGAGTTTATTCTGGGGCGTGCGACCGCGCCACTTGCCTTTATGCTGCTCTTCGACGAGCACTTTCACTTTGCGCCCTAACCAGAGCGCATTGATCTCTGCCGAGTTGCGCGCATGAAGGTGTTCAAGCGCATCGGAGCGGCGCTTTTTCTCCTCCTCAGGTACATCATCATCCATACGGCGGGCGCTAACCGTATTCGGTCGAGGACTGTACCGCGCAATATGGATTTTATCCAGTTTCAAACTTTCAAGCAGATCATAGGTGTTCTGGAACTGCGCTTCGGTTTCACCGCAGAAACCGACGATGATATCCGAATTGATCGCCACATCAGGGATGCGGGCGCGGATTTTGTCGATCAAACGGCGGTACTGCTCAACAGTGTAACCACGTTTCATGCTTTCCAGCACTGTATTATCACCCGCCTGTACCGGAACTTCGATATGCGGCATTACGCGGGGGAGTTCAGCGACAGTATCCAGCAGCTTATCGGTCATCCAATTGGGGTGACTGGTCAGGAAGCGAATACGCTCGACGCCGTGTTCTTCAGCGATATCGTGAACAACATGAAGTAAATCCGCCAGATCAGGACCATCGGGGATATCCATCCCGTATCGATCGACAATCTGACCGAGCAGCGTCACTTCTTTGACGCCCTGTTGAGCAAGGCTGCGAACATGCGCGGCGATCTCGCCCACGCTGCGGCTGCGTTCACCGCCGCGCCGGAACGGGATAATGCAGAATGAACACGCATGCGAACATCCATACACGATTGGAACATGGGCGGTGATCAAGTTGTTCTGCTCGTGCACCGGAAGAACGAGTTCACCATCCTGAAGTTGATCGCGCAGGGTGCGAGACTGCGCTTCTTGTTCGATCAAATCAGATTCGGTCAAACGACCGCTCAGGAACTCGACCATCGGCGCGGGTTCGGAAGGCGGCATGAAGACATCAACGAAGGGAAGTTTTTTCCGTAGGTGCAGCGGATCGCGCATGCCAACCATGCAGCCCATCACGCCGATCACGATCTGGGGCTGGTTGCGCTTGATCTTCGCCAGCATTCCCAACCGCGTCATCGCCTTATCTTCGGCGCTTTGGCGAACAACACACGTATTCACAACATGGATGTCGGCGGCATCCGGATCTTCCGTTGCGCGATAGCCCATCTGCTCCAGTTCGGAGGCAAGATGCTGCGAATCGGCAGTGTTCATTTGACAGCCGAACGTCCAAATGTAGTACTGCTGCATGAGATTACGCCATTAAAACTAACAGATCGTCCACATTTTACTTGCAGGCGCGTCAAATCGTCAATTGCATGGGGTCGGCACGAGCACGACCCCGCTGAATGCCCCCTCTCCGCCACACGGCACGCGAAATGCCAACGTATTTGATTCCCACGTAATTACGTCAGTCACATCGAGCGACAGCGGCAATCCGTTATATTCCGCTAACCGCGCACCATTCATGTAAACCTGTGTGCCCATTGGCGCGGATTCAATGATTAATGCATAGTTTACGCATACATCGGTAATTTCCAGCGTAAACCATTTTTGCAACCATGCGACCCATGACGCATCATATCGCTGCTCCGGGCGCCAACCGCGCAGGGTTGCGACAGCGACTCCATCCTGAAACTCGTACAGGGTGGGCGGTTCTGGCTCGAAGTAGTCGCACGTCCAATCTTGAATGAGGGAGAGTGGAGGGTAAGTCGTCATTCTCACATATACCGGGTATAGTTTACTGTACGCGAAGTGTTCCCTAATTAGGATACCATGCGCCAAACGATTTTGTTCTATAACCCGATCAGCACGTCCCCCGGTAAACAGCGCCTCCCGCTCTCTTTGTTGGCAATCGCTGCCGTGCTAGGGGATGATTATGACTTCGTGCTGATCGATGGCAATTTGATCAGCGATCCGGCTCAAGCAATCCTCGAAAAAGCCCGCGAAACGGGTGCAAAACTGCTCGCCGTCACGGTGATGGCAGGTCCGCAGCTCCGGCAAGCTGTCCCGGTATGCCAGCAGATCAAAGCCGCCCTACCCGATCTGACGATTTTATGGGGTGGGTACTTTCCAACCCAACACAGCGATGTTGTTCTGAACAGCGGCATAGTCGATTATGTGATTCAAGGACAGGGCGAAGCGCCATTCCGCCAGTTTGTCGATGCGTTTTTCAAGGGCGGCGCGCTCCACGAAACGCCCTCGCTTGCCTATCGAGAGAACGGCGCGGTCAAAATCAACCCGCGCGCGCCGTTTGTGTCGCTTGATAACCTGCCGCGCTATCCGTATTCCAAAATTGATGTGCCGAGCTACGTCAACCGGAGTTATCTGGGAAATCGCGTGCTGTCGCATCATACGAGTTTCGGCTGTCCGTTCGCGTGCAGTTTTTGCGCGGTTGTAGCGATGTCCAAGCAGCGCTGGTTGAGCGAAAGCGCCGCCCGTGTTGGTGAGGTTGTCGGGCATTTGCATGATACCTACGCGATTGACGGGCTCGAATTCACCGACATGGATTT
>CALBRY010000491.1 GCA_937927665.1 uncultured Chloroflexota bacterium | reverse complement strand
CGTGAACGCCAGCCCCGGCGCGGCAGTCGGTGTCGCCGCCTTCGATGCGGATCTCGCGGAGAAGTGGGGCAAGACGGGTAAAGCGGTCATCATGGTGCGCCCGGAAACGAAACCGGACGATGTTCATGGAATGCTCGCCAGCAAGGGTATTCTTACCTCACGCGGCGGCGCAACCAGCCATGCGGCAGTCGTCGCCCGTCAGTTCGGTGTTCCGTGCGTCAGCGGTGCTGAATCACTCGATATTAACCTGAGCACCCGTGTCATGACTGTCGGTGATGTTGTCGTCCACGAAGGCGACGTGATCAGCATCGACGGCGGTACAGGTGAAGTATTCGTCGGCGAAATCGCGCGCGTCGAGCCGGATTTCAACCGCGAAACGTACCTCAAGCGGCTGCTCGGCTGGGCGGACGAATTCCGCCGTCTGGGTGTGCTGGCGAACGCGGACTACCCGAAAGATGCACGGCGCGCGCGTGATTACGGCGCGGCGGGTGTCGGTCTGTGCCGCACCGAGCATATGTTCTTCCAAGAAGAACGCCTCCCGATCGTTCAGGCGATGATCCTGAGCGCACCGAACAGCGAAGAAGAAGCGAAGCAGCTCAAGCAGCTTCTCGTCTTCCAACAGGACGACTTCTACGGCATTTTCAAGGCGATGGACGGCTATCCGGTCATCATCCGCCTGCTTGACCCGCCGCTGCATGAGTTCATGCCGGGACACGAACAGCTTGCGCTGCGCGCCGCCGGTCTGCGCTTGATGGGTGACCGCCCGAACGAACTCCAGCGCATCGAAGAACTGATGAAGGCAGTCGAAGGCTTGCAGGAATTCAACCCGATGCTCGGTCTGCGCGGGACGCGCCTAGGCATTATGCGTCCGGCAATCACCGAAATGCAGGTTGAGGCAATCTTCCGTGCGGCGTGCCAGCTTGTCAAAGAAGGCATGGACGTACGTCCCGAAATCATGGTCGCGGTGACGAACGAACCCAACGAAGTCGCCATCATGCGCGAAGTAATCACCCGCATTGGTGACAAGGTAATGGCAGAAGTTGGCGTGTCGGTCCACTATAAAGTCGGCACGATGATTGAACTGCCGCGCGCTGCCATTCTGGCGGATAAGATGGCGGAACACAGCGAATTCTTCTCGTTCGGCACGAATGACCTGACCCAGACGACGTTCGGCATCAGCCGTGACGACGCGGAAGGCAAGTTCCTGCTCGAATATGTGGAAAAGGGTGTGCTGGCGGAAAATCCGTTCCAGGTACTCGACGAAGCGGGCGTTGGCGTTCTCATCCGCATGGCGGTTGAGAAGGGCAAAGCGACCCGTCCTGACATCGAAGTTGGTATTTGCGGTGAACACGGCGGCGATCCGAAGTCGATCGACTTCTGCCACCGCGCCGGGTTGGATTACGTGAGTTGCTCGCCGTTCCGCGTCCCGGTGGCGCGTTTGGCAGCCGCGCACGCTGCGCTAAAGACGAAGTAATTCTTCTGCCGTAAACGATACAAAAAGGAGCACGTCGCGGACGTGCTCCTTTTGATTCCCCCGTGCTTTTGCAGGTTTTTTACCGCTCTTTAGAGAGACCGCGCTTGACGCATAGTCCTCACTTTGATAGATTACGAACCGTATCACCCAACTGTGAATACGGACTCACCGCACCCAGAGAGGCTTTCAGCCACCACCATGTTCAGTATCGATACACTTGGGTTCTTCTTTGTGATCTGGGGGATTCTCTATATCCTCTTTGCTTTCGTTGCCACGCAGAACGGCATGGTTCGCAGCTTTTTCAGAGTACCCGGCATTTTTGTTTTCCTCCCAGAAAATCTCATCCTGCCGGTTGGGCGTGTGATCTCCGGGGCGCTGTTTATTGTTGTCGGCATTTTCTGGATCGTGAAATTCTAGGCACACCCATTAAAAGGCGCATCCCGGCGATGCGCCCTTTAATTCTGCGTGAACAGATCGATTAACTTCTGCCCGCGCTCTGATAACCCATAATAGACGAAGTAGCCGCGCCGCTGAGTCGTCACCAAGCCCGCGCCGCGCAGACGCTTCAACTGCTGACTGAGCGCCCCCGATGTCATATGCAGTTTGTGCGCTAATTCACTCGTTGGTGCAGGGTTGATCAGCGCCAGAAGCACGCGCGCCCGTCCTTCACCCAACGCCATCACCAATTCTTTTTCCGGATTCGGCAGCACAGGCGATTCGTACCACAAGCCGCTGCCATGCGCGCCGTAAATCAGCATCGGTTCGTATTCCGGGGAAATCTGCCACATAACCGAATCCGGGCAGGTCAGCATCGACGGCACGAGATATAACCCACGTCCATTGAGATTTATCTCGGTTTCGATGTGTGTGCAGGGGCTTTTCGACTTATCGAGTTGAATCAGCATCGGCTGATAGCGCATAGACGACGCTACTTCATTGAGCATGACATCTGCCCCGTGCAGCGCCAACTGCCGAGCGTGCAGCAGAATATCCTCGTCATAGCGCAGGTGCATCCGCTCCCAATGAGAGGCTAACACGCGCTGCCAATACACACGCACTTCTTCGAGCAAGCACGCCAGCGCCTCTGAAGGATGACTCAAAAAGAAGCGGCGAACTTCGGTTTCCCCGTGTATGCCGATCATCTTTTCGATATTGGCGCGGATCACGCCGGTTGGTGTTGAGCGCACGCGCTCTAACTCAGTATGCAAATCGCAAATCCGGCGATCCGGCGTTGGCGTAATGAAATCCACCATATAACTGCGCGGCTGAATCACGGCATCCAAAAATGGAAAATCGATCCCGTGAACTGCCTGCTTTGCTTCATCAATCCAGCGGCGGTGAGTCGCGTTATAAGCGTGATCCCGTGCCAACAGCGCGTAACTGGCGGCAATCGTCATCATTGGACTATAAGCGAAGCGCAGCCCGGTCAAATCGTGCGGCGTCAAGTGGATGTTAATCGTGTTCATCGGCTCCATCCAACTGTGATTACCTTCAAAGGATACGATCAATCCGCCCATTTGTTCCAATCATTTCGAAAACTCGAAATCAGTTGAAGCCGTATCGAGATGGGCATACGATGAGGTTGTCGTGTGTTTGCGAACGAATGGAGTCCCCAACATGAACGACTACGAAATGATCATCCTTCACCGAACACGGCAGCGCGATCTGCTGCGCGAACGTGAGGCGGTCGAGATGGCACGGAATGTGCAGAAAGCGGCGGATCCATGCGCGCCGACGTGGCGGCATCAGGTCAAGCGATGGGCGCGGCTGATCATGCCGAAGCCCGCGCACTCTTTACCTAAGAACAGCCCCTGCCCCGACATAGCTACCTCGTGATCCCCCAATTCACCCGTATAAAAACACACCACGCCGCCCATCAGCATGTGCTGAATTCCGCGTAAAGTGAAGTCATCTTCAGTGGAAACGCGGCGGATCACTTGCGAGAATGACCGCGCGGCACAGTTAGGAGAATTCTCATGCTTAGTTGGGCGATTTTCTTCCTGTTGGTGGCGCTGGTAGCGGCGATCTTCGGGTTTGGCGGCATTGCTGGAACAGCAGCGGGTATTGCGCAGTTGATTTTCGTCGTATTCATCGTGCTGTTCCTGCTCTCTCTGATCTTCGGACGACGCATTAACCTTTAACCGTTGTACCCTTCCCCTTCTTAAAACCCGGCGCGGACTCTTATCACGCCGGGTTTTGTATTTCTTCTACATATCCAATTGGTGACCATGATAGATAGGTCACATGTCCTATCTTAATCCTATGCAAGCGATGGATAGGTAAACGCTACAGCTTGCATACAATCATATAGGCATAAAAGAAAGTACCGCGAGCGGCTGAATTGAGGGCGAGTGGAAGCACGGAACGTCTTTCGCAATACCGTCATTGTGCTGGCAACGGTCGCCGCCGCATATATCCTTGTGAGCAGCATACGCATCCTCATTGTTACCCTGCTTGCAGTCATTATCGCGTCGGCTGCACGCGCCAGTGTACGGCGTCTTGAGCGGATCGGACTGCCCACTGCGGCGGCAATCCTGCTCGTGTACGGTGGATTTCTTCTTGGGATCGGCGTGCTGCTGCTGCTGATTGTTCCACCTGTTGTCAATCAGTTGGCGAATTTCCTTTCCAATGAAGATTTACTCTCTCTGCGTCTGCAAATCGTCGTAAATTGGCTAGAAACGACGCTGGCGAGCATCACAGGAAGCCCTGTCAATCTGGTGAGCCCGACCGATATTAGCAACGCCGCCGCGTCGGTGGTAGCGCAGGTACGCGATATCGCGCCGTCGTTTGTCGATGATCTGGGTGGAGTGCTGGGTGAAAT
>CALBRY010000490.1 GCA_937927665.1 uncultured Chloroflexota bacterium | reverse complement strand
TTTGTACACACTGCACATGCGCCCCTTTTAGCGAGTGCTTTTGCTTGCTCCCCTCTCCGAATTCGGGGAGGGGAGACGAGCGAAGCGAGTGGGGGAATGGGTGTAATGTTCCGGCATCTCCTCCCACTCGCTGCTCTCTTTTTGATGCCGTGCGTCTGCGTCATACTCTGGATGCTTATCCTGAATTGATGCGGAGAAATATCGTGATCCTTGAACTTGCTCTGATTCAGACCGAACCGGAACGCGCCGATGCTTTTGAGGCGGCGGTTCACAGCGCGATCCATCATGTCACCAGTTCAAAAGGTTATGTCAGCCATGAATTACGCCGATGCATTGAAACACCCGGACGTTTTGCGCTCCTCATCCGCTGGCAAACGCTGGAGGATCACACCGTAGGATTTCGCGAATCGCCCGCATTTCCGGCATGGCGCGCCGTCGTCGGACCTTTTTTCGCGAAGCCGCCCCTCGTCGAGCATTACACATTGGTTGAGTAATGCCAAAAAAATCAGCCGCGCCATGTGTTTCATCGGTGCGGCTGATTTTTGAACTAAATCCGAATGGGTTTCAACTGAATCAAAGCTATCCCAACCAGACCGCCCACTCCTCAGAGCTTCCGCGTTTATCACGGAGCGCCCCCGGTTCAATTTCTTCATGCGGCAGTCCCGGCGGCACAATATAAATCGCGCCGAGCAGTTTCTGACTGCGTGGGATATGCAAATAATCAAAAACTTCCGGCTCTCTCAAAATACCGCCTGTTGCCCAGTAGTTGTGCAGCCCGCGCGCTTCCGCCGCGATCAGCAAGTTTTGAACAGCGGCGGATGCTGCCGCCAGATGCTCGATATTGTTTTCGGTCAGCTCCGGTTGATCCCCCTGTGCAGGCGGATCGGGCAGCCATGTAACCTGAATAAGCGCCCCGGTTCCCGCGATCAAACGCGGAACTTTACTTTCCCAAGCCCTTGACCATTTCGAGTCTGGATTCTCGTTTGCCTGAACCGCGAGAAAATCCAGCAGCGCACAGCACATCGGCTTGAGTACCACATAAAAACGCCACGGCACAGGCGACCGCAGATCACCCTGCAAGTGCGTTTCTTTGTGCGCGATCTTATGGAATGGCGCATACCCGGCTGTTTCGATCATGGTACGCAGTGTTTCAGTGAAATCAGCCGGGATTTGCGCGGCGACAGCCTGACATTGTGACGGGTTTGCCAGCACTTTGGCGGTTTTGCGTCCCCGGATCGTCTCATCAACGACCCACGCAGAAGCTTGATGATTCATGGATGCTGGGGTTCCTCCTTGGCAATAATCGCTTAATAGTAGCCGCAGACGTTCAGCACATCAACGCAAAAACTCGCCGTTTTTTGCAAGTTTTTTGCACCTTTGAAGCGAAATTTCCATCGTAATTAACGATTATTCCACGATCAGTTTCCACAATAGAAGTGTTACAAGCCGGGCTCTATGATAAGGGGACTACATCCATGCTCAGGCAGCGAATCGCTTACTTTCTTCTCTTTGCCATATCCATTGTGCTGATTGCCGGGCAAGTTGTTCCGGTACGGGCGGAAAATTTCCTCAACATGGTCACTGACGGCAGTGACGTTGTTGATTCTGCCGACGGAGTCTGTACCCTCCGCGAAGCAATGGATACTGCGTTCAATAACATCACCTATCCGGTATGTGGTACCGGCAGCGCGACAGATACAGATGTGATCACCATCGCAGCCAATATCATCGTCACGCTCAGTTCGGGGCATACGTCACTACCGAACATTGAGAACGACAACCCGAACGGTGTTGACGTTCGCATCAACGGCAGCGCCAGCACGATCATCGTCAATAACTATGCATTTGATGTCGATCCGAACGCCGGGTTCATCCTCGAAAACATCACGATCATGAACAGTGCTGTTTCGGCGATCCAGACATATGGCGGATCAGAAACAACGCTGAACAACGTCTCGTTTAACACCAACAATGCGACAGCGAACGGCGGCGCGATTTACAACGCCGGGACGATGACCATCACCAATGGCGCGTTCCTCGGCAATATCGCCGGAGCTGACGGCGGCGCGATCTACAGCACCGGAACGCTGACCATCAACAGTTCAACGTTCTCCAATAACATCGCCGGTAATCGCGGCGGTGCCATCTCCAGCAATGGCACGCTGACCATCAACGCGACCAACCCCGCGACGAGCTTTAGCACCAACCAATCCGATACAACCGCCGAATTCGGCGGCGGCGGCGCGTTATTCCTCGATAGCGCCAGCGTATCCACGATCAGCGGCGTCACGTTTAGCGGCAATACGTCCGATAACGGGCGCGGCGGCGCGATCTACGGCGGCAACTTTGGCGCTGGATCGGGCAGCACGATTACGGGCAGTGTATTCACCGGCAACCAGAACAGCGGCATGATGGGCGCTGGCGGAAGCACCAACGGTGACGGCGGCGCGATGTTCGTGCAAGGCGCATGGACGATCTCCCACAGCCGGTTCACATCAAACACAGCCTTGATGGGCAGCGGCGGCGCGCTTGCCGTCTTCAGTCAGGGCAACCTGACGATGGATAACAGCACCGTCAACGGCAACACAGCCGCCGAATCCGGCAGCGGTATCTGGACGGATAACAACGCGACCACCACACTGATCAACGTCACGGTAGCCGGAAACACCGGCGCGGGAACGTCTCAGCTTTACATCGGCAGCGGAACATTCAATCTGCGTAATGCGCTTGTGGCGAACCCGGCAAGCGGCGGAAACTGCACCGGCACATTCACCGACGGCGGCGGCAATCTGCACTTCCCGGATTCATCTTGTGTGGCGGGTGCGGTCAACGGCGATCCTAAACTGATGGGCGATGCGGATGGTTTCGCGCTCCAGGCAGGCAGCGCCGCGACCGACATCGGCGATCAGACATGGTGTAACAGTTTTGCCACCGATCAAGTCGGCTCTCCGCGCAGTCAAGACGGAAACGGCGACGGAAACGCCGTCTGCGATGCTGGCGCGCGCGAAGGCGGCACGAACATGTCACCGACCGCCACCGACGACGCATACACAGTTGACGAAGGCACGCCGCTTAACGTCGCGGCATCAGGTGTGTTGGGCAACGACAACGATCCCGAAAGCGCGCAGCTTACCGCCGTTCTGGATACCGATGTCAGCAGCGGAACACTCGTCCTGAATCCGGATGGTTCATTCGATTACACGCCGAACGCGGGATTCGAAGGTCAAGACACCTTCACCTATCACGCCGATGACGGCGCGAGCGATAGCAATATCGCCACAGTGACGATCACCGTTCAAAACGCCGCACCAACAGCAGGCGATGACAGCTTCAGCGGAATCACCGAAAACGATCCGTTCATTTTCACCACCGCCGATTTGCTCATCAACGACAGCGATCCGGGCGGCGATTCGATCACGGTTGTATTCCCGGTAAATCCGCTCATCACGACGAACAACGGCTTGCTGACGCTCGTCGGCAACACGTTTACATACGTCAGTTCAGCCGATGGTGCGGATACGTTCACCTACACCGTGACAGACGGAACGGATTTCTCCAACACCGCGACAGTCACCCTGAACGTAGATCCCGCCGGTGACAATGCGCCCGAAATCACCGATATTCCTGATCAAACGACGATGATGGGAACGCCATTTGATGTAACCTTCACCGTCAGTGACGATAACACGCAGGCTGCCCTGCTTGTTCCCGTCGGGCTTTCGGATAATCCGACCCTAATTCCGCCGGAAAACATCGTCGTCACCCTCCCCTGTTTTGAAAACACAACCCCCGGTGACTGTATCGCCACCATTACCCCCGCGCCGGGTCAAACCGGGATCGCCTACATCACATTCGTGGTGGTCGATAATGCCGCCCAACCCGGTCAGAAAACCTTCAAAGTCACCGTGACCGATGGCAGCCAACCGCCGACGATCACCAATATCACCGATCAGAACGTGCTGGTCGGCGCGGTGATCACCGACCTTCCCTTTACCATCGGCGACGCCGATACAGCGCTCAATTTGCTCACAGTGACCGCCACCTCATCCAATCAATCGATCGTAGCGGATGCGGGGCTAACATTGGGCGGATCAGGCGCGAGCCGCACGATCACAGTCAATACATCGGCAGTCAACAGCGGTCAGGCGACAATTACCGTGACCGTCAGCGATGGCGTGCTGACAGCTTCCGATACGTTCATCGTCACCGCAACCGACGGTGTAAACACCGTCCCGACGATTTCTGCCATCGCCGATCAGACGATCCCGATGAACACCAGCACTGGCGCACTCGCCTTCACGGTGGGCGATGCCGAAACTCCGGTGAACAGTCTGCTTTTATCGTTCTCCTCGGATAATCAAGCACTCGTGCCAGATGCGAATATCACGCTTGGCGGCAGCGGTGCGAACCGCACCATCACCGTCACCCCGGCGGCAAATCAAACCGGAACTGCTGTCATCAGCCTACAGGTGAATGATGGCGCAGCAGGTGTAGTTGAGCAGTTTATGGTGACGGTCACCGCGCCGAACAGCGCTCCATCCTTCATCACAAACATTGCCGATCAAATCATTCCGCAGGATGGCACAACCGGCGCGCTTGCCTTCACCATTGGCGACGCTGAAACGGCTGCTGGTTCCCTGCTCGTCTCCGCCGCATCGAATAACACCGCGCTGATCCCGAATGCCAATCTCGTTCTCGGCGGCTCCGGTGCGAACCGCACCATTACGATCACGCCGTTAACCGGGCAGTCCGGGATTGCGACGATCACCGTATTGGTGAGCGATGGCAGCATGAGCGCCTTCGATAGTTTCACCGTCACCGTTGATCCGGCGGGCAACAATCCACCCACCATCACCGATATTGTCGATCAAACGATTTCGGCGAACACCAGTACAGGCGCGCTTGGCTTCAACGTTGGCGATTTTGAAACGGCTGTTTCGGCGTTGATCGTCACCGCCAGTTCAAGCGATACCACCCTGATCCCGAATGCCAATCTCGTTCTCGGCGGCTCAGGTGCAAACCGCACCATCACCGTTACCCCCGCCGCCAATCTGACGGGCATGGCGACAATCACCGTTACGGTTGACGATGGCGCGCTCACCGTCTCCGATACGTTCGTCGTGACGGTCAACGCAGCGGTAAACACCCCGCCGACCGTTTCCAACATTGCCGATCAGATCATTCTGGTGAACACCAACACGGGAGCGCTCGCCTTCACCATTGGT
>CALBRY010000489.1 GCA_937927665.1 uncultured Chloroflexota bacterium | reverse complement strand
ATCTGCTCTTCAATATGCCGTTTCAGGTGCCGCAGGATTTTATCTATCTGGGGCGCACCGTCAGCATTTTGAGCGGGCTTGCGACCAGCCTTGATCCAAACTTCAACCCGTGGAGCGAGATGCAGCCGTTCACGCAAAAGCTGATCACGCAGACAGCCGCCGCCACGCCGACTCTGTTCGGCAGCCCGGTGTTGAGCAATCTGCTGAGCGGAAATGCGCCCGCCGCGCTGCTCAGTCTCGGTCAAACAGTGATCGAGCGGGCAATTAACCCGAACGGGAAAGCAAACAGCATTCTCGAACGCTTGGAAAGCGGATCGCTCAAGATGCGTGTCGAGCCGACCGCATCATATCAGCGTCAGCTTCAACGTATCGAATCGCAGCAGAAAAAGACCGGGAAAGCCGTCGTATTCGGCAGCATCTTGATCACGTCAGCGATCTTTTTCACCAGCGGCGAAACCGTGATCGGCGCGGCGGGGTTTGTGCTGGCGGGTATCGCTTATCTGCGGATGATTTTCTCCGGCGAAATCTAGCCTCAATCGTAAAAGGCGCAGAGAACATGATACTTTCTCTGCGCTCTCTGCGGTTCAGAATGTGCTTGTTCTTGCTTTTACCGCGTCAGTGCATTAAAAATCTGCGAAAAGGCATACTCATCTTGCGAGATGCCGCTGCAATTCCACACAACAACCCGCGCACCGCTCACACATTCCCGATCCCGATCAACTGACCACATCGCCAGCCGCCCGATCCCGCGCTCAATCGCGAACTCCGTTACCATCGCCGCATCTTCGAGCGTAAATTCTTCCGGGATGACATCGTTCAAGCCGATCATCGGGGTTAAGCCGATCATCGCCCACAATTCCGCGTCGGATTTTTCCGGGAACAATTCCGCAAGCTGATCATGCGTGTTTTCGGCAGCATTGATCGCATGTTCGCCCATCTCATCCGGCGCGAAATCCGGTCCGTAGTCCATCGTCATCAAGTTAACCAGATCGATACGCGCGCCGTGTTCGATAGCGGATTCAAGAATCCGCAGCCCATCCGGGAGCAAACCGCTTGGCAAAACCGCAAGGGTATACGAAACATGCAGATCAGGGTTCGCCGCTTGCAGTGCCGCGATCGCCTGTGAACGCCGCTCCAGTGATTCCGGGTGGCGTGCTTCGTCGCCTTCAATGTCAAAATCGAGCCGCGTCACATCGAGCGCATCAACCACGCGCTGATACGCATCCGTCAGGCTTTCGACATCTTCGCACACCTGACCGAGTTCATCGCCTGCCGCCCCGCCAAACGAGACGATCACATCGCCGCCCTGCTCCCGCAAATTCTGAAGGTCTTGCACCAGAAAATACTGGTCAAGCTGCGCGCTCCCATGCCATAAGCCATCGCATTCCCCGCCGCTGATCACAAACGCCAGCGTAAAATAGCGCACGCCAATCGTGCGATTCAGCAGTGCGAGGTTATACGAAGGAGAGATATAAGGCGCATATTGAAATTCTGTCCACACTGGCGCGGGGTTTTCCGTTTGAGAAGGCGGAGCGAAGGGGAGGATGATCAGAAGCGCAAGCAGACTCACCATGCGTTTTGGCATAACATGCCTTTCCTAACGAATAGACGTAAACAAAACGGGCGTCCCGCCTAAAACCGCCGCGGGACGCCCGAAACTTTACCGCCAAACTGCTGTGAAACCTAATCGACCTGCACCTTGACCTTGCTTGCGCCAGTGGTGGACGGGCGTTCTGCTTCAGGGGGCGCTGACTGCGGCTGACGTGCGCGGAACTGCTTATCGAGTTCGCGGCTCGCCTTTTCGAGTTCAGCCTGTGCCGCATCCACCAGCACCTTGAAGCCCTTCGTAAATTCCTTGCTCGCCGCTTTCCCGTGTTCTTTGAAGCCATCCGGGAGGAGCGCTTCGATCGCCTTGCCCGTCTCTTCAAGGGCGCGCTTCTGATGATCGACGAATTCTTCGAGCAGCGATTTCACCTGAGGGGCGACTTCTTCAAACTTCGCTTCGATGTCTTCTTTTGCTTCTGCGATTTCGGTTTCGATTACCTGTTTCTTGGTCATGACTGAGTTCCTTTGTCGGTCTGCTTCACTCTATACCATCTAATACGAGCGGCGGACGAAAATGTTGCAAACTGAGTCAGGTTAGACGGGCGACGGTTCATCAAGCAGATATTCTTCCAGATAGTCCGCGACCATCTTCATCCAGCGGATCGAATTTTCGCGCCGCGTTGTGCCATGTCCTTCATTTTCATCTACATAGTACCGCACATCGCCGCCGTGTGCGCGAATCTTCTCGACCATTTGATCGCTCTCCGCCTTGACGACGCGCGGGTCTTTCGCACCCTGAATCACCAGCATCGGCACTTTTACCTGATGCACATATGTGATCGGTGACCGCTCGATCAACATATCGCGGTCTTTTTCGCCGTCCCCTACCCACACTTCGAGCATCATCCGCCAGTGCGGAGGTACGCTGTTCACGAACGTGATCAGGTTTGAGGGTCCCACAATATCGACGCCGAGCGCCCAATAATCCGGAAGCCGTGTGACCGCGCTTAAGGTGGCAAATCCGCCGAAACTGCCGCCGAATACCGCGATCCGGCTGGCATCCACCCAATCAAGCGAACGGAGATACAGCGCGGCATGTTCGATGTCGCGCAGTTCCGCGCCGCCCCAATCGCGGTAGATCAGCTTTTGATACGATTTGCCGTAACCCGTTGATCCGCGAATATTCGGCGCAAGCACCCCGAATCCCCGGCTGATCAAATACTGATACAGTCCGTTATAGGCGTAACCGGGGCGCTCCTGTGCATCAGGTCCACCGTGAATCGACAGGATGACCGGGAATTTGCCCTCCCCTTTCGGGCGATACAACCACGCGGGAATCTGCCGCCCGTCAAATGTCGGGTAAGCGATCAACTCCGGATCGAGCATTTCCGCCGGATCGATTCCGCCGATCATACTCTGTCCAAGCGGAATCAATTTGCCCGTTTCAAGGAAGAACTCATACAGGTTAGAGGCTTCGGTCGGGCGCCCCAGTGTGAGCGCCAACCGCTCCCCATCCGGCGAAAGCGCCATCCCGCCAATCACGCCGAGCGGCAGATCGGGCAGGGTGAGCGCCGCGCCGCTGACGAGATCGCGCCCGTACAAGCGCGATCTGCCGCCTTCGTTGACGCACCAGATCATGCGGGTGCCATCTTTGGAAAGCGCGTAGTTTTCAATGTCAGCATCCGGCGTTTCGACATACGTCCATGTGCCATCGGCGATGCTGTAGAACGCCAGCCCTGTAAACTCGCGCTCGTGGTCGGTCGCCAGATAAAACCCGCTCGAATCGGGTGCGAAAGCAACCGGATAGAAGTTGCTCGCCCCTTCGTGCGGCGTGACATTTTTGACCTCACCTGTTTGGCGATCGTACAGGAAAGAATTGCTGTTCATGTTGCTGGTAGCGGCGATCGCCGCCAGATAGCGCCCGTCTTTTGACCACACGATAGGGATATATAACCCGTCGCCTGTCGGGAACGGACGCTGAAGTTCTCCTGTTTCCATGTCCATGATCACCGCATCTTGATTTTCGGGGATCACATCATTGGCAGAATAAGCGAAATAGCGCCCATCATGGCTAAACCCGTACCCGTTGATCGAATGCTGCGCGGTCGGGTTGGTGGTGAATTTTTCACCCCATCCGCCGAGCGCCGGAAGGCGATAAAGTTGATGGAATTCGTCGCCGTTTTCGTCCGCTTGATAGATCAAGTACGAGCCATCCGGCGACCAATTGAACTGGCGCACGGTGCTGTCCATCAGCGCGGTAAGCTGGCGCGGAATCCCCCCGCCGGATGGGATCGTCCACAGGTTAAACTGCCCGGTCGTATTCGTCACATGCGCGATCAAGTTGCCATCGGGTGAATAATCAATCGCACCGGTGTAAAGGCGCGTAGCGGCGTACTGCACAAACGGATGGCGCGGCATACATCGTCCTTTCGGCTTTCAACAAGAATCAAATGGTCAAATTACCTACAGTGATCAATACGCGCATCGCGGCGCGATGTTCAATTGAGGCGTGATCCTGAGGTTTAATACCCTCTGGTACGCTCAAACCGGTTGAGCAGCGGCTCTTTGGCAAGATAGCGCGTCAGGTTATCAATGAATACTTGCGCCGCTTTTTCGTGATACCGCCCGCTGTGACCCGCTACATGCGGACTGATGATCACATTATCCAGATTCCACAGCGGGCTTGTTGATGGGAGCGGTTCTTCTTCGAAAACATCCAGCGCCGCGCCGCCGAGTCGCTCTGCGGCAAGTGCGGAGATCAGCGCCGCTTCGTCAACCAGACTCCCCCGCGCCACATTGATCAAGACAGCCGTCTTTTTCATGCCCTTCAAAACATGTTCATCGATCAAATGGCGGCTGCTGTCGGTGATCGGCGCAGCAATGACCAGATAATCGCACAGCGCCGCCATCGACGCGATCGCTTCCGGCGGGTAGAGGCGCGTCGGGATTTCGCCTTCGGGGTCGCCTGTGCCTGCTTCGCGCCAGCGGTCAATTTCCGCCGGATGTTTAACATCCCGCTTGATCGCCAGAACTTTCATACCCATCGCGTCAGCGATGCGCGCTAATTCGCGCCCAATCGCCCCATAGCCAACAATACCCAAAGTCTGCCCGCGCAGTTCACGCGGCGCAAAAATCTTGTGACGATCCGGCGTCCATTCTGCGCGGCGCTGGAGCGCTTGCATAGTCAGCAGTTGATAATTGAATGCGGTAATCATCATCAGACAATATTCTGACATCACAATCGCGTGAATACCGCTCGTCGTTGTTACTTCAACATCTTCCGCCGCGATGATCGGTTCTTTTGCAGCATGATCAACACCTGCTGTATGCAGTTGAATCCAGCGTAAACGCGGAGATTGCACTGGCGATGGGAAGTGCCGGAGACTGTACAAAATTTCCGCCTCGGCATAAGCGCGTTCCGGCACATTAGGATAATGCCGCTCAACTTTCAGACGGGGGGAAACTTCACGGATGCGCTCCATGATGGCATCGCTGAAATCCATTGCCACAAGGACATGAATCGGTTCGACTGCTTCAGACATGCAGACTCATCTCTATTCTGATTTTGTACCCATTTTGCCCGATGTTACGCGATCCATCGCACCGATGCAACGCGGATCGCGTAGCGGCACGCCGCCGGGCGTGTTACATATAGCGAGAAAGTTTCCGCGGTAAACGCACGCGAAGGACAAACCACGATGGGAATGATGGATGGCAAGGTGGCGCTCATTTTTGGAGTCGCCAACAAGAACTCAATCGCTTGGGGGATCACCCAGAAACTGCATGAGCAGGGTGCAACGATCGCCCTCAGCTATGCGGGCGAAGTGCTGGAGAAGCGCGTTTTTCCGCTGGCACAGGAAATCGGATGCGATTTCGTCGAAGAATGCGATGTGACCAAAGATGAAGATTTGGATGCCATTTTTGAAAAGGTGAAGGCACGCTATGGGCGCGTCGATGTGCTTGTGCATTCGATCGCGTTTGCGCCGCGTGAAGAGCTGAGCGGGCGCTTTGTCGATATTTCCCGCGAAGGCTTCAAGCTGTCGCTCGATGTGAGCGCCTACAGCTTGATCGCCATGGCGAAGCGCGCCGAACCGTTGATGCCCAACGGCGGCACGATCCTGAGCATGACCTACTACGCCGCCGAAAAAGTCATGCCGGGTTATCATGTCATGGCGATTGCAAAATCGGCGCTGGAATCGATTACGCGCTATCTGGCGAACGATCTGGGACCGAAAGGTATTCGCGTCAATGCGATCAGCGCCGGACCGATCAAAACGCTGGCGGGTGCGGGCGTACCGGGGCTGCGGACTATGCTCAAATACAACGAGACGGTTTCGCCGCTGCGTAAAAATGTAAGTCAGGAAGATGTCGGGAATGCGGCGCTGTTCCTCGCGTCCGATATGGGATCGTCGATCACAGGTGAAGTCCTGTATGTCGATTCCGGTTTCAATATTCTCGGCATGACCGTCACCGAGGACGAGGTACGCGGCATCACGGGCGGCTGATCGCTCGTACGCGTGTTGGGGCAGGCAATCCGCCTGTCCCTCCCCTTTAACCCCACCATATCACCCTTGCGGGTGGGGTGGTTCTCGGAGGAGAATCAGATTAATGTGGAGAACGCCAATCAACATGGCGAAAACTCAGAAAGGGTGAACTCATGATTGAGCAAGTGCTGCGTTTGATGCCGGTGCTGCAAACACCATCCCCGATGGATCAACCGGTAACTGTCACCATCGTACCGAATACTATCATTACCATGCTGATCGTCGGCTTGATCGCTGGTTTCTTCGCCAGCTTGGTCATTCGTGGGCGCGGTGGATTCCTTGCCAGCCTTGCAGTCGGTATCGTCGGCGCGGTCGTGGGCTATTTCTTGTTCTCGCTGCTCGGCATTCAAGCGACTGGGGCGCTGGCGGATGGGGTTATGCTGCGCTACTACGATCTGCTGGCGTCATTCGTCGGCGCAGTGCTGCTGCTGCTGCTGTTAATCGCGCTGTTTGGGCGGCGGTTCCGGTAAAGATTCCCCTCGATTCAGGCGTGTTCTAGGGGATTGGCGTGCCAATCCCCTATCCCTCCTCTAGTCGTCACGCGCACCGGAGCGGAATCCCACATTGATAAACGCAACTTCGCCCGCGCTGTTGCGCTGGAAGAAGACCTGAGTCCCCAACTTGAGATCGCTGACGTAAATCTCGAAAAGATCGGTCGCAGCCGGGATCAGGCTCAGCGTCGGCTGACCTGTCACATGCGCGATCAACGCGCCTTCTTCAACGCTCACCGTGATCACAGTGGAAACTGCGCCATAAACATCCTGCGCTTCATAAGTTCCGGTGTATTCCTCTAGAGCTTCGGCGGTAAGTTCAGGCGGCGGCGCGGCTTCGAGTGCGGGCAGATCGATCAGCAGATCAACCGCCGCGTCAAAGATGGGCGTTGGATTAAACCAACCGGCATTTGCCAGCACGATCACCCCTAAACCGTATTCGGGCAGCGTATTAAAGAACGACGCATAGCCGTTGATTGCGCCATCGTGACCGACTAACACCGCACCCCGGTAATCGCTCACAAACAAGCCTAAGCCGTATCCATCACTTGCGATCCGGGCAACGGGCGACTGCATTTCGCGAGCGAGTGCTTCGCTGAGGACGGTTTCGCCATCGACCACCCCGGCATTGATGACAAACTGGGCAAGCTGGAGCAGATCGTTAGGCGATGAGTAGACGAATCCCGCTGGATATTCGGCGGCGTTATCCGGCATCGGGCGCACGGGATCAATCGCCATCACATTCCGGGAATGACCGATCGCCAGCGGGTAGGTCATGGCGACATTCGAAAGAAGGGTGCTGCGCTCCATGCCCAGCGCCGGAAACACGACATCCGCCATGTAATCCGCGTACGTTTGACCGCTCACCACTTCGATGATGCGCCCAAGCGTATCAAAGCCGGGATTGGAGTAGCTCAGGGCTTCGCCGGGCTGCGCGAAAAGGGCGCGTTGATCCAAACTGGCGATGTAATCACTCAGCGCGGTGGCATCGGTTCGCCCGAATGGATCGGCGTAATCGCTCATCCCGGATGTATGCGAGAGCAAATGTCGCACCGTGATCGCATCACTCACGGTAAACTCCGGCACATAACTCGAAACGGGTGCATCCAAATCAATCAAGCCGTCTTCGACCAGCAGCATTAAGCCGATCGTGGTCAGCGGCTTGGTGGTTGAGCCGATACGAAACAGGGTATCGGCAGTAACCGGATCGTTTGTTTCAAGCGAGCGAACCCCAAATCCTTCGCTGAGAATCACATCCCCATTGAGAATGATTGCGATCCCTAAACCCGGTGTGCGCTGTTCGGTCAACTGCGCTTCGATCACCTCCGTTAGCGGCGTGAGATCGACGGTGGTTTCTTGAGCGAAAACGGGGAATGCGAGAAATAGAACGATAAAAACAGCAAAGAACTGCTTCACAAGTTTTTCCTTCCGCAGCATCAAGCACTATGGGTTATACGCACGGGTGTTTCGAGTTGTTGCGGAGCAAACAAAAAGGGCGGCTTTCGCCACCCTTCGGATGTTACGCTGCTGCTTATTTACAGCCGCGTGATCAGCGCACGTCCACTCTCGGCGAGTCCTGCCGCGATGAACGCCTTGATCAAGTCCAACCCGAACAGCGGACGAATCACATTATCGAGGATGATCTGTGGAGTACGCCCGATCACGAGCAGCCATGCGCCGCCAAACGCATATAAGACGACGAGTGCCGCCACTCCTGCTAACCAGCGCACCCACAGCTTATCACCGCCGCGCTGCGCCAAGACTCCCGCCGTCCATGCTGCCGCCACAAAACCGATCAAAAATCCGGCGGTGGGACTGGCAAACGCTGCCGCGCCCAAACCACGCGCATCAACCGGCAGATTGAGCGCGATTAACCAGAGATAACCGATCTGGCTCAACGCGCCATCGCGTGCACCGAGGACAAGCCCGGCAAAAAGCACGACGAGCGGCTGAAGGGTGAAAGGGACGGGAAGCATTTCGATCTGTACACGGGCAGAAAGCACGGTTAGCAGCGTAAAAATCGCGACCGCTGCCAGCCGCGCCGGAAGTGTGAAACGCTGTGTTACGGGAAGCGTACGAAGCATGCGGCTACTCCAGCGACTCGACAATCACTTGTGTGAGATGGAATTCCGGCTTAAAGGTGCTGCCGTGTCCCGTTGCTTTTTCGGTCATCTGCTCGATCAACGTGACGGTGATGCCGTGACCCGGCAGTGCATAGCGAGTTTGCAGGGTGGTCGCTGATTGTGCATTGCGAAAAAACGCCATTTTATTCTTGTTATCCATCCGGCGCAGCCGACCGCTGGCGCGGCTAAAGGTCATGTTTGCGAGTTCCTGTGCGAATTTCTGCTGTTCGTCTTTGCTCATGGTTGCCATGTAAACCCCGGTTTCACTTGATAATGCTGATGCTGCTCATTCTA
>CALBRY010000488.1 GCA_937927665.1 uncultured Chloroflexota bacterium | reverse complement strand
GCGAAAACAGATCGCACAGGATCAGCGAGGTTTTCTCTGATAGCGCCGCTGGACCGCGCGGTTTCGTGCTGCGGCTTCGGTCACCTTGGAAACCCTCCGCAGTTGCTCGCGGGCGACGATGCGGCGCTGTCCGCGTATTCACGAGGAAGTGAAACAGATCGTCGGGGACCTACGTCGGGAGCTGTTGGAACAGCTGCATCGTCCCGCTGGTGCACGCACGATTCAGTGAGCTTCACCCGGAAAATGTTTTTTCGCATCAGATTGGCTCTACATCAATTGCGGATGAACCACGACTTGGGGTAAAGCTTAATGTGTTCACGGCAGAGCAACTCACTCACACGCCGCTGACCATTTTGAGGGCTACCGTCCTCCGGTTTGGCAGACATAAGCAATGCTCGCTAGACTGTAGGAAGATTGGGCGCTATAGGAACTATACCTGAGAATTCAGACGAGACGCGCTGGCGAAGGTGGCGGAAGAGAATGCGCAGCATTGGGCAACCGCTTTCTTGGATGGCTGCCTGCGCGCCACCGACATGCTAGAGCGACCAGATGATGCATGATTTACTTTCCGCCTTACATAATCGTGAGCCTTGTTTGTGATTATCGTCAATTTACACTATATTTCTGAATGTAAAGATTAGTGAACACTGCCGAAAGCGAAAAGCCCATGCGCCTCACTACTCCCCACACACTCGATGAGACTAAACGCATTTTGTTGCACCATATTGCACACGTTCCTATTCTTGCCGATACAGAAGTCAGTTTTGGAACGGATGCCACAGAGGATGCGCCGCCCGTTGACCTTCCCCGTACCGCCTATGGCATGTCCCCGCGTCCCAAACTAGAAGAAACATCCGCAACCTATAGGGTTGAGCGCTATTGGAAAGCGGCGCGCGGCTTGCTGCGATACCCGGTCACAGGTTTATCTGGCATGCTGCGGAAGATATCCGAGGACGAAACTGAGGTCACAGTGCATGTCGAACTCTATGAGATGGCATATATTGTGCTTGGAGTCATTCTCATCGGCATACTGATGATCACTTCACCTCAGACGCGCGAGTTGGGCTTGATCATCGCTATCGCATTGAGCGTTCTGTTTCTCCTTGATGCGTATGTTCTGTTTCGTGTGGTGGTTTCGATTCGCGACGGCACCGAGCCTGAATAGGTGGGGATGGAGATCCATTCCATTGCTGGAACGCGTGGCAAAATTGTGATTGCAAATAGATATGCATATTGCAAAACCTAAGTGCGTAGGACACGCCTAGCGATATACTTCTGAATCTTGATGCTTTGTGACGACTTGGCGCGCATTTGCGATAAGCACGATGAATACCCTCCTCCTCACCAAAATCCACAAACCGCCGCCGCAAGACACGATTCTTCGACCACGCTTGTTTCAAAAAATCACCGGGAGAGTCACGGTTGTCGCCGCGCCGCCGGGATTTGGGAAAAGCACCGTGATCAGCCAGTGGTGCGCTGAGCAGCCCATCCGATCCGCATGGGTAACGCTTGACTCCGATGACAACGATCCCGCGACTCTGCTCAGTTATACAACCGCCGCACTCCATCGTGTTGATGAGCGCATTGGATCGCATCAACTGGCGCTGGTGTCACGAAATGCAAACCCGATGGAGGCATTGGCGACGTTGATCAATGAACTTGCCGCCCTGCCCACACCCGTATTGCTTGTTCTGGATGATTATCAGTGGATTACTTCAGCGGCGAGTCACGCCATATTGAATCATCTTGTCAAATATATGCCGCCCACGCTGCATCTGGTAGTGATCAGTCAGGTTGAGCCGCCGCTTCCGCTCTCCCAACTGCGGGTACGCGGTCAATTGAGCGAAATTCGCGAAAGTGATCTGCGCTTCACAACCCACGAGGTTGATTTGTTTCTGAATGGTCTGATGCATCTGTCACTAACTCGTGAGCAGATTCAAGTATTAGATACCCGTACGGAAGGTTGGATAGCCGCACTAAAACTTGCCGCTTTATCGCTCCAAAATGAACCAGAAGCCGCGCAATTCGTTGCGCGCTTTTCAGCCCAACAATCCTTCATCACGGATTATCTGGTTGATGAAGTCATCAGCCGCCAACCGGACGATGTGAGCACATTCCTGAGCGCCACTGCGATTCTTGATCGCCTATGTGCGCCGCTGTGTGATGCCATCACAGGGCAGCAGAACGGTCAGGCGATGCTTGAACATCTCGAACGTCACCATTTATTTATAATCCCGCTTGATAACGAGCGCCGATGGTATCGTTATCATCCCCTTTTCCAAGACTTCTTGCGTAAGCGCACGAGCGCCGATCAAACCGCATCCCATCTCAATGCGGCAATTTGGCTGAATGCGAACGGGCTTTCAGCCGAGGCGATACATCATGCGTTTGCAGCGAAGGCGTTCGAGACTGCCGCTCAATGGATCGAAACGACTCAGAGTTTGATCCGTGATGGCAAATTCATCACCGTTTTCAACTGGATCAATGCGCTGCCAGATGATCTGCGAAAAGGGCGTCCGGTGCTCGGCTTGATGCAAGCATGGGCAGCATTGGGGATGGGGCAGGTGTCGTCAATCGATCCGCTGCTTGCAGAAATCGACTCTGAACTCGATTTAATGACTCCTGAAATGGCGGCTTATGTTCGTCAACAGGGAGATGTCTTGCGCGCGTCTGTTTTTGCGTATCACCGGCAGGATCGGCGCGCAGTCGCCTATATTGAACGTGCAATCGAAAGCCTGCCCCCCAACGAAGAAATGTTCCGCAGTACGTTAACTTCTGGACTTGCATTCGCCTATTTCGTCAGCGGGGATTTAGCGTCAGCCGCTCGAATTGTGACGGCGCTGCGGGAGCAGATTGAACCATTTTCGGAAACTCGTTATCCCACCTCCGGCGTGCTGATCAGCTTGTTGGGCACACAGGGAATGATATTTCGCGCACGTGGGCAGCTTCAAATGACCATTCAGTGCCAGCGCGAAGCCCTCGCAATCGCGGAGAAAACCGGTCAGATGGTTTTTGGGGGAACGCTCCTTGCGCTCTATGAGCTGGCGACGGCGCTTTTGGAACAGCATCACGTTGATGAGGCGCGGTCGCTTCTCCAGCGCTATTTGCAGTTGAGCAGTCTGGTGGAAAATCCAATGATGGCGGCGCACGGGTGGCTTGCTCAAGCACAACTGAGCGTGATCGATGGCGATCATAAGCTGGCACAGCAGCAGGTGACGCATGCGCTTTCAATCACGGATGGCGATCAACTTCAATTTACACGACAGGTCATCGAAGCATTCCAGATCAAGCTGTGGTTGCGAGTTGGCAATCTGGAGGCAGCAGGGAATTGGGCGGCGGCATTTCATCCGTCTGCCCGTATGCCGGAACGCCTGAATGCATTCGATGTCCTGCATTTGATGCTTGCGAAGGTGTGGATCGCTCAGGGAAAGATCGACCGCGCTTTGCAGCTTGTTTCTGAGGTGCAGAAAAGCGCTCAAGCCAGCGGCTTAGGGGAAATGCTAATCATGGCGTTGGTGACAGAAGCGACAGCTTTGCATCACCAGCATCGTAAAGCCCTTGCGATCTCTGCGCTAGATCGCGCGCTGCTGCTTGCCGCCCCCGAACATTACGTGCAGATCTTTCTTGATGAAGGCGCGGTGATGGGTGATCTGCTGCGACGCATCAGCGGCGAACACAAGGATTATGCTCAAGTGCTGCTCACATACTTGGGTGATGCAGTCCCGCAGTTTCAAGAGCAGTTAACCGCCGCCGCAATTAGCATACGCGAACATGAAATCCTGCGCTTGATCGCGGATGGGCTTTCCAATCAAGAAATCGCGGATCGGCTCTCGATTGCCCTCAGCACCACGAAACGTCACATCAACAACTTGTACAGTAAACTCGGTGTGAAAAGCCGGACTCAAGCGCTGCAAGCGGCACGGATGCTCGGACTGCTGTAACCCGCCGCCCATCCCATCAGTTAGCAGAATCCACCCCCCTACTACACCTTTTGATGCACGACAGTCATCAAACACAGCGCCTATGATAGTGCATAACGAACGACGATAACGGTCATCTCGCTTATATGAATGCGATCCAATTTTCTGGTCCTCGATGGTTTCAATTCCGGGCGTTTCTGACCCTGATCAGGGTGACAATGCGAACGCTGATCCGCCGCGCTGTTAAGGGGTCACTTCGCCCGGGTTGGAGCGCAACCCTTGAGATCATGACGGCTTATATGTCTCAGCTTGAGTGGGATATTTCCCGACTGCCAACACCCCAGCAGCAGCGTCAGTATGCCGATGCGCTGATAATTGTGTCACCAGTGCTGGCGAAAGTCCGCATTAACCCGATTGATCCGGG
>CALBRY010000487.1 GCA_937927665.1 uncultured Chloroflexota bacterium | reverse complement strand
CTTGAGTCAAGTCGGTGCGCGGCAGATTGACCGCCGTCGGGATATGCCCTTTGCGCGGCGCGCGTGATGTGCGCCCTTCGTATTCGTCTACCGAGCGCACATCGATCAATTGTTGTGTTTTGCCCGGTTGTTGTATTTTGCTCGGTTGTTGTGTGCTTCCCAGTTGTGCGGCGATCTGGTCGGCATTTCGATAAATGTCTGCGCGTCGTCGCACCGTGAAATCACCCGCGCTGAAGTTCGGGATTTCGGCGCTTACCGGGCGTTGTTCCGCTGTCCATTTTTCCCACCCACCGTTCAGCACCGCAACCTGCGAATGACCGTAGTAATTCAGCGCCCACCACAGCCGAGCCGCGAACATACCTTTCGCGTCGTCGTAGACGATCACATGCGTACTATCATCGATTCCGGCGGCGCGCATCGCGGCGGCGAATCGATCCGGTTGCGCGATTTTGGCGTGACGCGGGTCGGCAGGATCGGTGATAGCATGCACCCAATCGACAAAAACCGCGCCGGGGATATGCGATACGAGATAATCGGCATGATGATTATAGTAATGGGGCAGGGGTTCGCTGGCGGGGATCACATGCCCGCGAATATCCACAACGCGCAAATTAGGAGTGTCAAGGTGGTCTGCCAGCCAATCCGTGCCGATCAAAATGCTTTGGAGCATGATGAATCCTTGATGTGCCGTCTCGTGTCCACAATAATAACACGGCTTTGGATGCGAGTTGAGGAGTAACGAATGTGCGGTTAGGCTGGATATTCATGTTTTTGATCGCCCTGAACGGCAGAGCGGCGGTGCCGTGCAGTCAGCGCCCGCACATGCTTGAACAACCGTGGATTCGGGTGAATTTCGCCTGTCTGGAAGAAGTCATCAACGATCAATCGCTGGGTGCGCTGGCGTTTACAGCCCTTGCCGTGGGCGATGACGGCACGCTCTACGCGGCACGACCTCGCACGGGCGAAGTCATCGCCTTGACGGATTCCGATGGGGATGATCTGCCCGATGCGCCGGAAACACTCGTAAGCGGCTTATCGCTCCCCAATGCACTGGTCTTTAGCGCCAGCGATGGCGCGCTGTACATCGCGGGTGGCACAAACCTTTACAGATGGCGTGATGGCGATCTCGTCACCCTCGTGGACGAACTGCCAACAGAGGGCGCGTTCGGCACAGGCGGCTTGACCATGCACGGCGAACGGCTTTATGTCGGCATTGGTGCGTCCTGTCAATTCTGCGAGTCGCCCGATCCTGATCGCGGCGCGGTGTGGAGTTTCGCGCTCGATGGCTCCGATCGCCGGATCGAGATGCGCGGCTTACTTCAGCCATCCGATCTGGTATTTGTCGCTGACCGCCTTTATGTGATCGATACCGTGCGCGGAATGCTGATCGCACAGGATGGGCAAGAAATCCCGTTCGCCGCCGATTCACAACCCACCGGATTAGCATTTTACCCGCATGATACAGATATCCTGACCTTGATTCAAAACCGTCTGTTGGTGGTATTGAGCGGCAGTTCGCACCCCGTACACCTGAAAGGCTATCAAGTAATGAGTGTTGATCCGGTTAGCGGCGCGGTCGAATCCGTCATGCCCACTCAGCCGGAGCCGGGAACGCCGCAAAGTGATTTTACCGATGAAGAAATGAGCCTACGCGGGAGTGGTTTCTTTCCGCAGCGCCCGATCGATGTCACCGTATCGCCCGAAGGGTGGGTGTATATCAGCATAACCGATGGGCGCATTTTGGCGCTGCGCCCGCAGTAAACGCTCAAATGGGAATGAGATGATATGCCATATTGGATAACAGATACACTCGCCGGAACTCCGGCGTTTTTGTGGGTTTTTCTCGGTGTTGGTGTGCCGTGGGCATTGGTCGCCCTGCCGCGTGCGGATTGGCGGCGGCGCGCTGAAGTTATCGCGCTGGCGTTCGCGCTCGGCTCAGCAGGGTTAACCGCGTGGATGTTCGCCCTCGGTACGATCGGCGGCGCGCTTGAGCAGGCGCTTTTGCGAATCGATCTGATTCTGATCGGCACGATCATCGCGGCGGCAGTTGGCGCGGCGCTGGCATGGCGCAAGGCGCGGCGTTCGCCTGTCTCTGAATCCGTTTCTCACCCCCTTCTCTTTGACGAGAAACTGCTGATTCTGCTCATGATCGCCGCCTTGATCGTCCGCTGGATCGTCATCGCTTACTGGTCATTTACGGCATATGACGCGCTCTGGGTCTATGGCTATCAAGCGCGGGTATATTTTCACACTGGCTTTATCCCTGCTTCATTCGGCTACTATCCCCAGTACATGCAGCTTCAATATCTGTTCGGTCAGCTTGCTGTCGGTCGGATCGACGATCACGCGGCACGCGCCGCGATCATTTTTACCCATCTCGGCAGCATCCTCGCCGCGTACACGCTCGGATCGCGGCTGTTTTCGCGCCGCGTCGGGATTTATCTCGCGGCGATCTGGACGCTTTACCCGCATTCGGGCGAGTGGTCACGCGCCGGCGATCTGGAAATTCCCTTAGCATTCTTGTTCACGCTTGCCGCCGCATATTTCTTGACCGCATGGACGACCCACCAGCGCCGTTACGCGATCATCGCCGGAATTGTCTTGGGAATCGGCTTATGGACAAAGCCGACGATGGGTGCGTTCGTGTGGGGGATCGCGGTGTTGTTCGCCGTCTCGCTGATTCAAGTCTGGCGCGGCTCGAACGGGAAGCGCACGCTTGCCGGGTTGATCAGCAGTCTGCGCGGAAAAATCGAACTGATTCTCATCACCGGAATTTTTGCCGCGCCGCTTGGCGGTGTCTGGTATGTGCGTAATCTGCTCCTCGGTCATGCCGCCGTCGATTTTCCGCCAAGTTATTGGCTTGGGTTGGCGCTCCGCAGCGGCGGTGAATTCGGATGGTGGTTGGTTGGCGGCGCGCTCTTGATCGTGTTCGTGTTAGTGCGCGGCGGTAAACGTTCCCCCGTCTTGCTGTTGAGCATCGGCGCGGCATTGATCGCGCTCGGTGTGCTTCCCACACTCACCGAACCGCGCCGTATGGTGGGCTTGGAATGGGTTAGTTTGGCGGCGGGTGCGCTGCTGATCATGTTCGCCCTCTGGCGTTATGCCCGCCGCGTGCTGACGCCGGAAGGCTGGCGCACTCTACAGCGCGTCGGGCTGGCGTTAGGGCTGGCGCTCCCGTACTTCATCACATGGTTTTACTCGTACAGCTATCACTATCGCTTACAGTTTGCCATCGTGCCGCTTTTGATCACCCCTACGGCGGTCATTCTTGCGGCATGGGCAGCACCGGAACGGATACGCGGAGCGCTCCGCGTGCTGTTCATCGTCTGCGTGATCATCATTGCCATCCCCGGCGTGATCAGCGCGATTTATGATCTCAACGGCGCATGGGATTATCTCTGGACGGACAAATACCCGACCGATGATGCGCGTTATCGATCCGGTAACGCGGCGCTGATGAATATTGTGGACGGTTTGAATGTATGGAAGGCTGATCATCCCGACGAGACATTAATCGTAGAAGCGCCCGGGATCGACCGTCTGCCGTTTTTCTTCCCGATGGACGTTATCCGCACCGACGATCCTCCGACGCAGTTGAGCGAAGTCGATGACGCCGCCTATTTTGTCTGGGGCGCGCCGGAAACCATCGGCGCATATCAGGCGATCGATGCGCCGCAGAATCCGGTACTGGGGGCGCTTGGGCGCGTTGATCTCTCCCGTCGCGCATGGGGGCTTGATGACGGAATTTTCCGTTACGACGTCTACGAAATTGCGACTGCCCGCCGCTTTGAGGCATATCAACCCGGTGGCGTTCCCCGTGACGAAGTAATGATCGGCGATTTTGCCCGCTTCAGGGGCTACGATCTCGGCGGGTTGGAATTATGGGCGGGTCGCCCGTTCTATATCACCCTCTACTGGGAAGCACTCGCCGCATCGGAGACGGATTATTCAATATTCGTCCATCTGCGCGATTCAGACGGCAATTTGATCAAGGCATGGGATGCCCCCGTTGCCCCGACTCCGATCGGCTACTACTCAACCCGGTACTGGCAGGCGGGAGAATGGATCAAAGATGAGCGCTTGGTTCGCTTGACAGCCGAAGAACTGCCGCCGCCCGGTGACGGCTATTCTTTCTGGATCGGCTTCTACGATACCGTAACACTGGAACGGGTGCCGATCACCCTCAATGGTCTTACCGAAACCGATAGTTATCTCGTCGATGATCGCATCGTAATTCTTGAACGCGAACCGGGCACATGAGTCCAAAAGTTTAGAATGGTCTAAAAATGGAGTTGCAAAAGCCCTAAATTTGTGTTTAGATTAGATGCATACTGACCTGACGATAGTTTTAATAGGTGTGCATCATGAAATACCTCGCAGTAATTGGCGCGATCGCGCTGTTGATTTTGGGATTCAACGGCGTTGACGTTGACGCACAGGCGGAGTTGCACAACCCATGCCTTGTGCCGGAGATTAACGTCGTCGCTACGGTAGGCATGATTGCCGACGTTGCACGCAGAATCGGCGGAGAATGCACACAGGTAACCGCCCTCATGGGCGCGGGTGTCGATCCGCATCTGTACACCGCCACCGAACGCGATGTCGAAACCCTCTTTGAAGCCGACATCATTTTCTACGGCGGGCTTCACTTGGAAGCCCGCATGATCGACGTATTCGAGCAAATCCGCGATGGTATGGGCAAGCCCACCATCCCCGTGAGCGAAGCCATCCCCGAAAATCTTCGCCTGATGAGTCCCGCATACAACCAACCTGATCCGCATGTCTGGATGGATGTGCAGTTATGGATGTTCGCAGCAGGTGCAGTTGAGCAAGGGTTGAGCGAATACGCCCCCGCCTACGCGGACTATTTCGCCGCCAATCTCGCCGCCTACACCATCGAATTAGAGGCGCTTGATGCCTATGCACGCGAACAAATCGCCCGTATCCCGCTGGAACAACGGGTGCTCGTCACCGCGCACGACGCTTTCCAGTATTTCAGCCGTGCTTACGCGATCGAAGTGTTCGCGCCGCAGGGAATCACCACCGAAAGCGAAGTCGGCGTACAGAACATCCGCGACATGATCCAGCTCCTAATCGACCGTCAAATTCCGGCGATCTTTGTCGAAACAAGCATCTCACCGGATGTGGTTGAGGCAATCGTCGCAGGGGCAGAAGATCAAGGGCATGATGTCGTTATCGGCGGATTACTCTACTCGGATGCACTCGGCGATGAAGGCACATTTGAGGGAACATACATCGGCATGATTACCCACAATGTGGATGCAATTGTGAGCGGTTTGCTCGGGGAAGGGGCGTAGATCATGGCGAAAAAGACCTATCTGTACCCGATCGCTGTCGAAGATTTGACCGTTGCCTATCACGAAGAACCGGTCTTGTGGGATGTCGATGTGACCGTTCCGGCAGGCGCTCTCATGGCGATTGTGGGTCCGAACGGCGCGGGAAAAAGTACGCTCATCAAGGCAATGCTCGATCTGGTGCCGCGCTCCGCGGGACACGTTCACTTTTTCGGGAACTCGTATGCCGAAGAACGGCAGCGGGTCGCCTATGTGCCGCAGCGCGGCAGCGTCGATTGGGATTTTCCCACCAATGCCCTTGATGTCGTCATGATGGGACGTTATGGACGCATTGGATGGCTCAAACGCCCCGGTAAGGCGGATCGCGTGGTCGCACTCGAAGCGCTGGATATGGTCGGGATGCGTGATTTTGCATCCCGGCAGATTAGCCAACTGTCCGGTGGTCAGCAGCAGCGTGTATTCTTGGCGCGGGCGCTCGCTCAAGACGCCGATATTTACCTGATGGATGAGCCGTTTCAAGGCGTAGATGCGACGACGGAACATGCGATCGTACGCGTCTTGAAAGACTTGCAGGCACGCGGGCGTACCGTCGTCGTCGTGCATCATGATCTGGAAACTGTGCCGGAATACTTCGATCATGTGCTGCTGCTGAACATCAAGGCAATCGCCAATGGGCGCGTAGAGGATGTATTCACGCCCGAAAATCTGCGTGCTACTTACGGCGGACGAATCGATCTGCTGCTCAAGCCGGAGGTATCACATGGATAACCTGCTGCTGATCTTCACTGACTACACGATTCGAAATGTCTTGCTCGGCGCGATTGTGCTGGGCTTGGTGAGCGGCACATTAAGCGCGTTCGCCGTGCTGCGGAAAGCAAGTCTGCTTGGCGATACGATGAGTCACGCGGCGCTTCCCGGTGTAGTAATCGCCTTCTTGATCACAGGGGTGCGCGCACCGCTCCCCCTGTTGATCGGCGCGCTGATCGCCGGGTTGCTCGGTACGCTGTTCATGAGTTTGATTACATCCACGACGCGGATTAAGCAGGACAGCGCGCAAGGCGTGATCCTCGCCGTGTTCTTTGGGTTTGGGATGGCGCTCCTTTCGTGGGTGATCCGTCAACCGGGTTCAGAACATGCGGGATTGGATCGATTCTTGTTCGGGCAAGCCGCCGCGACGGTTGAGAGTGACGTGATCACGATGGCGGGAATCGGCGGGATCGCACTGCTGCTGATCGTGCTCTTCTGGAAGGAATTCAAGCTGATCACATTTGATTCTCAGTATGCGCGTGCCATCGGTTTACCTGTCGGTTTGCTGGATGTGCTGGTGACGACTCTGATCGTTGTCGCGGTCGTCGTCGGTTTGCAAATGGTCGGCGTGGTGCTGATGAGTGCCATGATCGCCGCGCCGGGGGTTGCCGCTCGCCAGTGGACAAACAGGCTCGGCGTGATGGTGATCCTGTCGGCGGTGTTCGGGGCAGTGGCGGGTGCGGCAGGCGCATTGATCAGCAGTTCGGCGGCGAATGTGCCAACAGGTCCGGTGATTGTCTTGGCGATCACCGTGATTGTGATGGTGTCGCTGTTCTTCGCGCCGAACCGCGGCATTGTATGGACTTTGCGGCGCACAAAACCCGTCCTCGCGCCCACGCCAGCCGAGCCGAAACTGCCTTATCGTGCCGTCAGCGCTGCACGCCGGAGAGGAGCATATAAGCCATGACCCAGTCTCAGATCGAAATTCAACTCGTGGCGGCGCTGGTAGCGGCATCGTGCGCGATTCCCGGGGTATTTCTGGTTTTGCGCCGCTCAGCATTGATCAGTGATGCGATCAGTCACACAGTTTTACTCGGTATCGTGATCGGGTTCATGCTGCTAGGGGATATTGATAACCCGCTGTTGATCGTGTTCGCGGCGGGTGCTGGCGTGCTGACAGTAACGCTGAGTGAATTGCTGCTCAAGACGCGGCGTGTGCGTGAAGATGCGGCGATCGGGCTGGTGTTTCCGGCGCTGTTCAGCATCGCGGTCATCATCATTACGCAGAACTTCGGCAGCATTCATATTGATGTGGACGCAGTGCTGCTCGGTGAACTCGCGTTTGCGCCGTTTAACCGTGTTGATATTTTCAGTGCCAGCCTACCGCGCGGCGTGCTGGTGATGGGGATCATCTTGATCGCCAATCTGATCGTGGTCGCGGTGTTCTACAAAGAACTCAAGCTGGCGACGTTTGATGCGGGATTGGCGGCGGCACTTGGTTTTTCGCCCGCGCTGATCCATTACGGGCTGATGACCAGCGTTTCGGTGACGGCAGTTGGCGCGTTCGATCATGTCGGTTCGATTTTGGTGATCGCGCTCATGATCGCGCCCCCGGCGGCGGCATATCTTCTGACGGATCGGCTGTGGCGGATGATCGCCTACAGTGTAGTGATCGGGATTGTGTCAGCGATTGCGGGTTACTGGATCGCCCGCGCCTTGAATGTCAATATCAGCGGGGCGATGGCGACGATGACCGGGGTGTTCTTCGTGGCGGCGCTGTTGTTCGCGCCGGAACGCGGCTTGATCGCTCAAACGGTGCGGCGTAAGCGGCGCGGTGAACGGTTCGCTGTTGAGATGCTGCTTGTTCACTTGAGAAGGCACGAGGGCACGAGCGACGAAGAAACCGAAAACACGATGCGCCACTTGATTGAGGAATTGAACTGGCAGCCGATGGTCGCGCTGCAAACCGTTCAACGAGCAGAACGCTCCGGTTATATTCAGCGTGCGAGTGATGCCCTGCGCCTGACCGATCAGGGACGAACGACCGCCTCTTCGCTGCTGGCGGTTCGGTAAGAACAGGGGCGCGTCGTGACGCGCCCCGTTTTTATTGCAGACTATGACAGTAAATCGCATGGCAATTTCATGA
>CALBRY010000486.1 GCA_937927665.1 uncultured Chloroflexota bacterium | reverse complement strand
CGTCGGGAGCTGTTGGAACAGCTGCATCGTCCCGCTGGTGCACGCACGATTCAGTACGGGCTGCAGCAGTACGCCCGCAGCCACGAGGTGCCGTTCGCGTTCCCGAAAGCTTGCAGCACCATCACGCAGATCCTGCATGAGTTGGGTTGGATTCGTCCGCGGATGCCGTTCCTGAGCGAACCGCTCACGCTGCCAGCGCCGATGGAAGAGTGGGAGATGGATTTTGGCGAAATCTTCTTGGGCGAGGGCGACCGGAGCGCGGCTGAGCGAAGCGGCACAAGCCCAAGCCGCGCTCCGAGTCGAAACCGCCAGCGGTTTTGCAGGTGGGCTGGTGTGCTACTTTGCGAAAGAAGTCGCACCTCAAAAACAGCGAAGGAGAGATTCGGCAGGAAGTGACTGCTGCCAGATGGACAAAAAATGGGCGTGAGGGCTATCGCCACACATCCCAATCTCCCCTCTACCGCATTTCCGAGAAATATAGAACTCAGTCGTTGTAGAAACGCTAGATTGGTGCATAAGTCTGTGCTCATGCCAGTCATCGTTTCAATTGGCTGGCACTGATTCATTGCCTTTATTCGTAAGCCAGTACTTTATCGACGGGTTTACAAACAGAACTCCAAGCGGGAGCTGCACTCGCAACCACTGCAATAGCGACGATAGCGAAGAACCAGATAACCCACCCGCCCCCTGAAAGTGTGAGACTCACAGGCATCCCAAAGCCTATGTCAAATACTTGGGTCATCAACCCACTCAATGGAATTGAAAGGAGGATAGCGAATATCCAACTCAAAACGCCGGTGAACACACCTTCTAACAGGACGATTTGCAGGACTTGCGGCGTTGAAGCACCCATCGCGCGGAGAATGCCTATTTCGCGGGTACGTTCTAAGACATTGAGGCTCATCGCAGCAGCCAATCCGAATCCACCGACAATGATGAAGAGCGCCGCCATGACCAACAGAATGCCGGTGATCAAAAGCATATGTGTCTGGAAGACTCCACGTGTATCTTCGGTTTTCCACATTGTGGTGACATCAAATCCCATGTTGGTGAGTTGAACCTCCAAATCTCGCGCGATTTCATCAACGCGTGTTTGATCCGATGCTCGCACCACGATATTCGCAGCCTGTCCCGTTTGCCCCATCATCTGGGAGAAATAATCAAAAGGAACGTAGGCAGTTCCTGAGAGATACTCCCATGAGATACCGACCAACTGCCATACGGTCTGCATGCCATTGATACTGAGCGTGATTTCATCACCGACGACAGCGTCGATTTCAAGAGTCTTCAGGAGTGTATTGTTGATCACGATCGCATTTTGATCATCTGGCTGAAGCCATCGCCCCGAAGTTATCGGTATTTCGGGAATCAATTGTGTACTGCGTGGTAGCGCAGCAATCCGCAGAGGACGTCCCAGTGTGCCATCAGCCAGCACGACCGACGCTTGCCCACCACCCCATGTCTCGACACGCTCCACGCCGCTGACGTGGCTGACCGCGTTTTCAACTAAAGTTTGTGGGTACGATTGGCTGAAGGATATATCGAGATTGTAGGGCACGGCATCAAATTTGCGCGCCACTTCCGTATCGATGGATGCGATCACATTCATGGCTGCCGTGAAACTTGCGCCTGCGGTCGTCAATGTGATCAGTGTGAGAACAAGGCGGCTGCGGCGTCGAAAAGTATTACGCAGGGAAAGGAGAAATGGGCGCGCGATTCCTGTGACCTTGCTGAGAAACACATCGATGATGCTTGAACCAAATTGCCCCTTCCCGACTCCATAATCGCTGAACGCATCCAGCACGGTTCTGCGACTCCCTTTGCTGATCGGGTACACGCTTGCGATCAACGGCATGAGCAGCCCGACAGCAATAATCAGACCGTATGCCCATACATCAACACCGTAGTCAAAGATGTCGAAGTTAAGCATGTTCACCGCTTGATCGTTGGCAAGCATGCGCCCCAACGACACGCTGATGGGCAGACCGATTACCAACGCAATTACGCCTAGGGTCAAGACCATGAGCAAGTAAATGCCGGCAATTTGTCCGACGCTCCCACCAATCGCTTTCATGATGCCGATCTGGCGAATCTGTTGAGCTAGCATTGCTGAAATCATGTTCGTGACCAGAATGCTGCTCATTATCAGTGTCAGTATGCCGGAGATTCCCAACATCATTAGGAATGCGGACATCAGGTCTGCATGAGGGTGCTTTCCGGGTTCAGGAATATCAATGCGTGCGACGGTATAACCATTTTCCTCCAGCCATTCCTTGATCGCATAGGCTGTTTCGCGGATGTGTGCTTGGTCAAACTCATTTTCGGCGACCATCAGAATCAATTGATTCAGGAAGAAATCGCCGCCAAAAAGCGCCAACGTTTCTGGGGTGATGTAGCCGTAAACGCGACCTTCTACCCAAGCGGGCGGCAAACCCGGTGCATGGACAGACCCAGTCACGGAGAGGAGGCGCTCGTCTACATTTGGTAATTTGACGACGACCGTATCCCCTATTTCTGCCTGTGCAACTTGTATCGCCGTGCGCTCGAACAGGATTTCTCCTGTGCCGGGATGCCAAACACCTTGCTCTGGCGTAAATGTGTCAATTTGCAGATTGTCGAAATCGGCAATCACATAGAGCCACAGTTCACGCCATTGACCATCTCCGATTCGAATGCGACCGATAATTTGAGCGCGGGCTTCTGCCAACGCAATATCGGAGCGATCAGCGACTGTTTGAACGAGATTCTGGTCGATACCATCCACCCACAGCGATGCGGATGCTGGCGTCGTATTGAGATAATTTTTGTCCATTTCTCGGATGAGAATCGAATAGGTGGCGGCAACCGTCCCGACACTGATGACGCCGACGACCAGCGCCAAGATCACGAGAAACGCACGGGCTTTGTTTTCCCATAAGTCACGAAAAGCTTTGCGATAGTAGGCGCTCATGGTCATGCCGTCCCTGCAACGATTAACCCGTCAACCAGCGTGATCGTATGGTCAACTTGAGCGGCAAAGTCTCGCTCATGGGTTACGACGATCACGGTTTTTCCCGCTGACACTTGAGCCTCCAGCATTTGGAAAACTGTCGAGGCAGTCTGTGTGTCGAGGTTGCCGGTGGGTTCATCAGCCACAATAAGGGGTGGATCATTCGCCAGCGCCCTCGCAATCGCAACTCGCTGCTGCTGCCCTCCGGATAGTGTAGACGGAAGCTTGTGCGCCTGTTCTGCAATCCCCATTTGACCGAGTAATTCCAGTGCCCTAGATCTACGCTGACTGACCGGCACGATTTTGCAGAAATCCATCGCCAGCATGACGTTTTCCACGACGGTCAAGGTGGGAAGCAATTGAAAGAACTGAAAAACAATCCCAACATTCCGTCCCCGCCAGCGAGCGGTTTGACTCTCGCTCAATTGATGCAGAGTGATGTCTCCAATAATCACTTCTCCAGAGGTGGGATGGGCAATTCCCGTCAGCATGTTGAGGAGAGTGGATTTTCCGCTGCCTGATTTGCCAACCACCGCCACAAACTCGCCCTGCTTGATCTGCAAACTGATGCCTCTAAGTGCTTTGAACGAACCAGCGGGCGTATCAAAAGTCTTGACGAGGTTTTTGACCGTGATTAGCGGCATTCCTGTACTAGCCACGCGTGATCGCTGCATCGTTTCGGGTTGCTTCACTGTGCTCAACGTGTGCCTCTCCTTCTTGCTGTTGACAGACCGACTAAATTGAGACATAGTGTCTCATATGGATAAAGCTGTCTGTTTAAAGTGTAAGATGAGCACGGTTGGAGAAACAACATTCAATTCCGGTAAGTTGTCTCATTTGAGACAAGGAGTGTCAAATGTCTCAGAAAACGCAGAATTTACGAATGCGACGAACGCAAAAACTGCTGCGTGAAGCGCTTGTTGAGTTGATCGAGGAGCGCGGTTTTGAGTCGCTCACTGTCGGGGAGATTACCGAGCGGGCGATGGTCAGCCGGGCTGCGTTTTACCGCAACTATCAGGACAAATATGCGCTGGTAGAGCAAATCTTCGCGGAAGCCATGCAAGCCCTGTTCAATGCGCTTGCAACCCCAACAGCGGAACACCCGCCGGAACTGTGGGTACGTTTTTTCGAACATATCGCAGACTATGAGCGCCTGTATCGCGCCCTGCTCGGTCGCAAAGGCAGTCCGTGGTTTGTTCAAAAGATGCGCGCGACGCTGGTCGATTTGCTCAAACAGTACCAGCGCCTCGCCACCGGACATGCTGTACCTGATCACACTGCATCCACGGATGTGGACGATTTTGTTCCTACTCTCCTTGCCGCCATGCTCGTGGAAGCCATCACGTGGTGGCTTGAACACCAACGTCCGTATCCGCCGGAAGCCATCGCCAACCGCTGTATTGCGTTGGCGACCGCGATTTTTACTGAAACAAGTACTTGGCGCTGAGGGAAAACAACCCGCTACTGTGACTCGTGCGGCTTCAACGCGCGGAAACTGCGGTAAAGGATCAGATCATACACAATTTTGAAACTCCCCGCCGCGAAGAACGGCAAACTCAGCCATCCCGCGCCAAGCATAATCCCGCTCAGCACAGGTGAACACGCGGCACCCATCGTGCGTATGATCCCGGTCACACCAGCTGCAGCGGAACGCTCATTCGGATCGACGACCGCCATCACATACGATTGGCGGGTTGGAACGTCCATCTGCGAGATGCTGAAGCGCGCGAGTAGGACCAAAACCGCTAGGGGAAGTGACGGCATCAATGGAATCAAGATCAGGAGAATGTTTGAAGGGAGATGCGTAAATACCATCGTGTTGACCAGTCCAATCCGGGCGGCAATGCGTGCCGCAGCGAGCGCCGACAACCCGGAAAAGAGATTGGCACCAAAGAAAATTGCGCCAATCACAGCAGCATCTGCGCCAAAACGAATGAAGAACCAGTACGCGACAAAGCTTTGCACTACCAATCCGCCTCCGAAAGCATCCAAGGCAAACAGTGCCGAGAGCCTGAAGATGATCTTTCGAGAGCGGTTCAAACCGAAGGTTTGTGTGTGCGGCGGTGTGCTGGGTTCCATAGCGGACGAAAGCTGCCGGAAAGTCAGCAGCAAGAGACATCCAAGTAGCGCATACAGAATAAGGATGACCCGATAGCTCATCAGCGGCAGGGTGCCGAGATGCTGCAGCAGCCAAGTTAAGCCGCCCGCGCACAATGCGCCACAAGCTGTCGCCATCGATCCGGCGAGGTTATACCAAGCAAAGATCTGGGTGCGGTGGCTGTCAGGGATCGTCTGAGCCAACCCGGACTGCTCAACGGCGAGAAAAGGTCCGACGTCGTTCCCACCGGGGCTGATGGTGCCGATCACCGCCGCTAGTACCAACACGAAGTAGTTCTCGACGAAGCCAAAGATGCCCCCTGCCAAAATCATTAGACCAGCACCGATCAGCAGGGTTCGCCGTCGTCCAACGCGGTCTGCATGGGTGGTGAGCCACAACGAAATGGCTGTGTCGCCCATCAGCGTGAGCGACAACAGCAGCCCAATTTGACCTTCGTCAAAGCCGACTTGGGCGAGGTAGAGCACCAAGATAACTGAAATCAGCCCGTAGGCGAACAAACGCAGGATGCGGGTTCGGAACAGCAGCCTGCCATCCTGAGTCAAACTGCTAAGTGAGCGAATTTCCGGCACATCAAGCAGTCGCATCATCGATCACACCTGATCCGTGTAGACGGCGGCACGGTGCGTCTGTGGCAGAAAGGCGTACACCTTGTTCTGTCGAGCGTCAAACGCTAGGGTATGTGCGCTCATCTCAGTTGGAATCGTCTCAATAAGCCTGAGTGTCCGCGTATCGATCACGTCGATGACTCCGGGATCACCCACCGCGACGTACAAATGGTGCAGCGCGGCATTGTAGAAAATCACGTCCGGCACGCCGCTGATGTCGGTGAGTGACAGCACATTTCCAGAGCCAATCTCCAGCGTGACGATCTTGCCCCCATCACAGGCACAGAATAAACGACCCTCAACCGCATCTATATCCAGTCCATGCGGACCCAGAACCGGAATCGCAAACTGGCGGACGATCTCGACTGGATGCGCGGCGTCAATGACCAGAATATGCGCAGGGTCAGCGATATTGACATAAAATGCATTGGAAATCGGATCGAAAACCGTCCAGCGCGTACGCCCGGGCACAAGGATCGTCGCCCGAAGCTCACGTTTCGCCACTTTGATCACTGAAACTGTCGTGGAGTCGTGGATCGTAGGATCGCCGACGTGCGCAACCAGCAGCAGATCACTCCTCGCGTCATAGGACAAGCCATTGGGACGAATGCCGACCGGGACTTTAATCAGTCCACTTTCATCGTCAGGCGAGAAAATACCAACGGTGTTTTCGCCGCGATTGGACGTGAAAACGAGGTTGTTCACTTCCGAGACGAGCGCACCTGCAACGCCCGCGAGATCAGGAATGGAACGCAAGTAGCGATCTTCAACGGAGTCGATCACATCGACTGAATCATTTGCCGTGTGCGCGACATAGAGCCGATTGAGTCCGGTGTGAACGGCAGCATGGTCAAAGCCACCTTTGTCATGTACGGGAAGGTCAATATAACCAGTATGTTTCAGCCCCATTACTGCACTGCCCTTATCACTTTACTGCTTTTGCTGTTTGACTCGCTCCTGACACACCGCGTAGAAACAGTCATAGACGGCAAACCCCACTTCCAACCGTTTCTCAAGTGACCAGTCCAGCAAATGCCAACCATTAGCAATCTGCCGCAGTCCTTCGCCTTCCGGTGCTGCCTGCCGATCCTGCGTGTCGGCGGCACGCACAATTTTCGCTAGTTCAAGCAGCGCCGGATCGGTCAGGTTGTATTTGCGGATGAACGACTCGAATGAGGAACTGCCATTGTAATGCCCTAGTTCCACATCCGGCACATCATACGGCAGTGCCCCTTCGCGTTCGGCGGTACCAAGTACGTCGTCTGCAGGGACAAAAAGTAATTCCGCATTGGGATCGATGAACTTCTTGATCAGCCATGGACAGGCAACACGATCAACTTTGGGTTTCTCACGGGTGACGAACTTCATGATTCGCTTCCTCTCATTAAACTTGATTTTCAAAGGCGATTTGAGCGTAGAGCGCTTCGTAGATCAGTCGCCCACGCTCAACAGCAATGTCATCATCAGCACTCGTTAAGCGAATTCCCCGACAGATGAAATCCAGCCCAGCGGCAACTGCTTCAAGCGTCACATCCTGTGCAGTGTCCGCCTCGTCGATGATCGAGGCGATGCGCGCCAGCATCGGGTCGTTCAGTTGGTATTCGCGCACCATCGTGTAGAAGGTGCAGTGTCCGCCCTGATGTGTGAGCCGCACGCCGGGGATGTCGAAGGCTTCGTATCCCTCAGGCAGCGGCGTTTGCCCGGAAGGGATGAATAGAAACTCCGCCTCAGTGTCAATGAAGCGCAAAATGAGCCACGCACATCCCATTCGATCCACGCCGATGTTTTCCCACGTCACCCATTTCATGAGTCGCCTCCTCGCCGCCGCAACAGCGCCTCTCGCACCTGCTCACCTAGTGCTGATTGAAAGTAATCCCGTGTTTTCGCCTGCTGATATTGCTTGGAGAGCGCCGCCACATCAGCGTCGATCTGCTCAAGTTGAGTCGAAATCTCGCGGTACAGTTCATCCACTTGTGCGCTGAACTGCTGGACTAAGGTTTCATCTTGTCCGGTGAACACCCCATCGGCTTCCCACAGCGTCGCGCTGCCGCCTTCCATTTCCTTGATTTCGGCGGTGAGCCACATCATTTTTTCGCGGGTTTGTGGCGTGGCAGGCAGCACCCAAGCTGAATCTTGCAGCAGGAGTGCACCCATACCCTTCAACTTGCGCCAGACGTAGACCCTCCGCGCCGAGGGTTCGTTGGGAACCTTGTAGATGAGGAGAAGCCAGCGCATCATCGTTTCACTCAAAACAAAAAGACGACTAAGATGTAACCATAGTTACATCATATCGCCCTTTCTGAAGAATGCAACTGGGGAAAAATCGGATTTGCTTGTGCTGTCAGATAACCGCTGCAAACGCTCTGCTATTTTCGCTTGTGAGCGACGATCATGTACCGTTCATCAGTCACCTTGCTACCCCACAGATCGGGCTGCGCCGCCAAGTCTTGAATCGCAATCTGCGTCATCCCAACAGGGAGCGCTGAGACAATTTCATCTGTGTGTAAGCCCGCCCCTGTGTGCCAAAATCCTTCAACGAGGAGAAAACGTCCGTCGGGTTTGAGAAGATCAGCCCAACGTTGCAGCACCTGCTCCTTATCGGGAAGTGCCCACAACAGATGACGGCAGACGATGACTTCAAACTGCTGCGCCTCAAACTGAGGAAATGCAGCATCCATCACTTGAAACTGAATCGCATACCCCTTGCTTGCAGCTTTTTGCCTTGCGAGGGTAATCATGGCAGGGGACAAGTCAATGCCGATCACGTGATGACCGAGTTCAGCAAGGACGACACTCAACGAACCCGTTCCACAGCCAATATCCAAAATGGATGCTGGAGGAGCGGGCAAATGCGAATGCAGCAGCGCCGTCCATGCAGTACGAACGACTTCATTACGTAATCCATGATCCGGCTCATTATCGAATGAATCCGCCGCCTCATCCCATACGTGACGGGTTTCCTCAAGCTGCTTTTCGTATCCATTATTCTCTTGAGCAGTCATCTGTTTTGTTCTCTTCTGTGACCACAATAATTTACACCTTCGCCGATTGACCAGACGCGGAAAATTTCGCTTCGAGGCTCTCGCTTTCGTGCTGATGGACAGGATCAACATGGAGGCTGATCTCGCCTAAATGCGGAATGACGCGCTTGAGCGCCTTTTGGACGTTCTTTGAAACATGATGACTTTCCATCAGCGAAAGCTGCTCATCAACCGTGATGGTCAACTCCACGAACAACCGGTGTCCCACCCAACGTACGCGGATGCATGTGACCTCGCGCACTTCGTCGATGTGACCCAACTGATGCTCGATCTCATCGACAATGGCTGGATCAACCGCGTCCATGAGGCGATACCAGATGCGCCGTGCCGCATCGCGGGTGATGAACAGGATGGCGACGCCGATCAGCAGCCCGATGATTGGATCGAGGATCGGCAGACCGATGAGCGTTCCCCCTGCCGCGAACAGCACCGCCAGCGACGTGAAACCATCAATCCGAGCGTGCAGCCCATCGGCGATCAGCGCGTCTGAACCGATCCGATGCCCGGTACGAATTTGCAGCAGAGCGACCATTTCGTTACCCAAAAAACCGATGACGGCGGCTGCCGCCACCCAACCGACGTTCTGCATCGGCTGCGGGTTGAGTAGTTTTTGGATCGATTCCCAGAACACGACACCCGCGCTGACCGCAATCGAGAGGACGATGAAGACGCCTGCGACATCTTCCGCCCGCCCAAACCCATAGGTGTAACGCCGTGTCGCCGCGCGCCGTGCCAGATAGAACGCGACCAGCAGCGGGATCGAGTTGAGCGTATCCCCGATGTTATGGACGGTGTCCGCCAGCAGCGCGACACTGCCGCTCAGGGCGACGATCCCCACTTGCAGCAGCGACGTGATGCCGAGTGCCGCCAGCGCCAGCCAAACGGTGCGAATACCTTCTTGATTGGCGGTGAAAGCGGAGTCGGCATTCAACGATGCGTGTTCGTGACCGTGCAGGTGAAAAATCTGCGCGATCAAGCCGAGTACGCCGGAAGGGTGTTTATGGTCGTGCGGGTGATCATGATCATGATCGTGATTATGTGGATGGTCATGGTCGTGGTCATGCGGATGCTCATGATCGTGGTGTGGATAGGTGTGATTATCAGCCATTGTTTTACTCGAAACACTAACCGTAAGTGCTTGATTTTAGCCTTGAAGTGTCCCTACAATGGCTTACTGCAAAAATTGGCAAGAAGGTGATCGCATTGTCTCACGAGACCACCGATTACGAAGAAATTATCCGCGCGGCGGGACACCGGGTCACGCCGCAGCGCATCCATATTCTCGATGCGGTGTGCGCGGCGCAGGGTCACACGACATTGGGCGAAATCTATGCGCGGGTGCGGCATGTCGATCCCTCGATTGATCGCTCGACGCTGTACCGCACACTAAAACTGTTCGTCGAACTGGGGCTGGTCGTCTCCGCCGACAAGCACGACGGCGAAACGTACTACGAAATCGCCAAACCGCAGCACCATCATCATCTTGTCTGCCGCAAGTGTGGCAAAGAATGGGAAATCGACCATGCGGTGATCACGCGCATGGTCGAACAGGTGTTATCAGACTATGATTTTAGGGTCGATACCCATCACCTGATTCTGTTTGGCGTATGCGGTGTATGTGCAGCGCAGTCGTCCGACAGTTAAAGCTTTCACGGTGTGCGATCAGCCGCCGTGCATCGCCTGAAGCGCGCCGAATAGGTCGAAATTGTTGACGAGGATGTGCATGGTGAGCATCACGGCGATCACGATAAAAATGCGGACAAAGCGTTTGCGGTTCTGGGTCATGGTGGTTATTCCTTTAGACGTAAGCAAGGGTTTCACGAACGGTCAACTTGGCTGCCTGCCGCGCGGGAAAAGCGCTGGCGGCAGTGGAACCGAGGATCAAGATCGCCAGCCACAGCCCTAAGCCGAGCGGCGAAACCATCAGCGGCAGCGGCGACCGGAACGACATCTCACCGAGGTATGCCCCCATCCCAAACGAGAGCGGTAGCGATACGGCGAAAGCAATCACGTAGCTCATCAGCCCGATCATTACGCCTTCGCTGATCACGTTTAGCAGCACGGTTTGTGATCGCGCCCCAATCGAGCGCATGATGCCGAACTCGCGGGTGCGTTCGATGACGCTGGTGCTCATGCTGGAGGTCAGCCCCAACAAGCCGACAACTGCCATCACAACGGCGATGAGCAGCAGCGCGACGATGAAGACAAAGACATGCCCGCTGGTTGCGTTGTCGAGCAGCACTTCAGAAACCGCCACGCGCACGCTGATCCCCGCCTGACCGAGCACACCTTCGATCTGCTGCGTGGTGGCGGCGGTGAAGTCAGGATCGCTGGAGGTCATAGCGACGCGCACCGCGTTCGTCAGGTTCGGCTGGAGCTGCGCGGCGGCGGCGAAGGTTTCCGGGGTCACATAGGCGGCGGCAGGCGACAAAATCTGCCGCATCACACCGACGACTTCGAGG
>CALBRY010000485.1 GCA_937927665.1 uncultured Chloroflexota bacterium | reverse complement strand
TGCCAATTGGCAACCCCCTCACCGCGCTATACAATACGCTCGGCTGAAATCGCGGCATGATCAGGAGCAAATTCGCCGTGCTAAAACGCATCGCAATCATGACGAGCGGGGGCGACTCGCCGGGAATGAATGCCTGTATTCGCGCAGTTGTACGCACAGGCATGGAATACGGGTTTGAAGTTTACGGCATCCGGCAGGCATACACAGGACTGCTGAATGGCGATTTTGAGCTGCTCACCAGCGTGGAAGTGAGTGGTATTTTGCAGCGCGGCGGCACGATTTTACAAACTGCCCGCAATGAGGAGTTCAGAACACCCGCCGGACAGAAAAAAGGACTTCGCCGCCTCAATGAACATAACATTGATGCGTTGATCGTCGTTGGCGGAAACGGCAGCCTAACGGGAGCGCAGAAGCTCCACGAAGCCGGTTTTCAGGTGATTGGCGTGCCGGGGAGCATCGACAACGATATTTTCGGTACTGACATGGCAATCGGCGTGGATACCGCGCTGAATACGATTCTCGATGCGCTTGACCGTTTGCGCGATACCGCCTCATCGCATCAGCGCGCGTTCATCATTGAAACGATGGGACGCGGAAGCGGCTATCTGGCGCTGATGGGCAGTATTCTGGGCGGCGCGGAGATCGTGATCACGCCGGAGCATGAGCCGACGATGGCGGAAGTCGCCAAGTCGTTGGGGGATGCTTATGTGCGTGGGAAGTCACACGCTATCGCCGTGATCGCCGAAGGGGCATCATACACCGCGACGGCGCTCACCGATTATTTGAGCAAAGACCCGGATGTAGGCTTTGAAGTGCGGCTGACGATCCTCGGTCATATCCAGCGCGGCGGCAAACCATCGGCTTTCGATCGTCTGCTGGCAACCCGCATGGGTGTGAAGGCGGTCAACAGCTTGCGCGAAGGGGTCAGCGGTATGATGGTCGCCTTAGCTGGGCGCAAGATGGAACTCATCCCTCTGGAAGAAGCAATCAGCAAGCTGCGACCGATCAACGAGGATTATTTCCACATGGCGCGCTTTCTCGCACGCTAGCACTTTCGTGTTGAATGTTACCCCTCAGCCTACCCAATCAAGGCTGAGGGGCTTTCTTACTCCGAGTCCCCGCCGTCTTCTGCTTCCATACTGACCAACCCTAAACGCGGACGCAGCAGCCCGACTAATGCCATCGTCGGCACGCGCAGATCAACCCCGCGCTGCCCGGCGCTGACCAAAATATGCTGGTGTTCTGTCGCGGGCTGATCGAGATACACAATCCAATTCTTCTGTATCAATGCCAGCGCACTGATTCCACCCACTTTGAGTCCGGTCAGTGCTTCGGCGTCCTTATGCGCCGCCATGCGAACTTTCTTTTCACCAGAGAGCGCCGCCAGCTTTTTGAGATCAAGCCGCCGATCCGATGCGATCATGACCAGAAACGGCTTATCCGGTTTCGATTCTGGCTGCACCACGAGCGTTTTATAGACCAGATGCGGAGGAATCCCCAACACCTCGGCGATCACTTCAGCATCGCGGAGTTCATCAGAGAACTCCACAACTTCATACGGGATTTTGTGCTGGTCAAGCACACGCATGGAATTGAGCTTCACTGCCATTGTTTAGGTGCCTGATGGACTGCTGCTGTCATCGGTGGTCGCGGTGCTGGCGGGCGTGTCATACGGCGACGGCGGATAAACTGTGCCATCGGGTGAGGCGGCGCTCGTATCGGTCGGCGTACTGCCGTAAACAGGCGATGTCGTGAAAGTGCTCGTGTCGGTCGTTGTGGTTTCGATCACCGTTGGGGCATACACAGGCGGCATGGTTGGCGAGGAAGGCGGTGCAACCGTCGTCACTTGATTTGTCGTGGTCGTCGCTGCCTGCTCACGGATGACTGCCATTTGAGCGGATGCACTTTGCAGCGCAACCCCACCTTGCGCCGATGTCACCTGCTGGGCGGCTGCCGCTGCGACTGCGGTATCCAGCGCGGGGAATGATTCTTGCGTTTCCATACGCCGTGCATCAAGGCGATACTGCTTCACCCGTTCGATGTAATTATCGATGCGCGGCATTTTCTTATTCGGGTCTTCCACGAGATACGGACGATCAAGCATATCGCGAATCAAATCGTAATAGCCGGACTCGATCTGCCGGAAGCCCTGAAACGTGCGATCGGGCTTGAGCAAGCGGTGAAATGCCAGCAGCAGCGCGGTGTGCAGCGAAATGAGGGTGATCAAAAGCTGCGCGAATGGGCTGTTCCCGACATACGGCAGCAGCAGCGGAACGAGAATCGTACCGACCGTCGTCCAGATCAGCGCGTAGTAGTGGAAGAATTTCGCCTGACGTACCTGCTTATTCCAGTACCGGAGCGCACCCGCCATTTGAGCGAAATTGCGCTGCACCTGTTCCAGCTCATCCGCTGTCAGCTTATTCGACTTGATCTGATCTGCATCCATCGTCAGTTTGACGTTTTGGATAGGCTTCATGTAAGCGCGCAGAGTTGGTAAGAAGCTGACGAGAACCATCAGTAGATAAAACGCCATGATGATGAACCATGTCAGGTTCTGTGTGTCTTGTGTTGAGAGTTGGGGCACGGGAGTCTCCTCTCCGTCAGCAGAATCAGCAGGAAAGACAGTATCAACTCGGTTTATACTGCCGTAACGCCCGCCGCGCAACAAGTTTCGGCAGGAATTGATTGATCAACACGATCGCACGGTCGAATAGGCGCAGTGTGACCGTTCCGTGACCGTGTTCGACCGCGCGCACGATCCGCTCTGCGACATATTCCGGGGTCATCATCGGCAGGCGAGGCGCGCGATCGGCATATCCTGACGCGCCAAGCCGCCGCGCATTAAATTCCGTCGAAGTACGCCCGACGAGCAGATCACTCACGCCGATATGATCCGATTCTAATTCATAACGCAGTGCCCGCGCCAAACTGCTCACGGCGGATTTGCTGGCGCTGTAGGCGGCGGTGTACGGTGTGATCATGTTTGCCACCACCGACGAGATGATCACGATATGACCGCCGCCCGCTTGACGCATGTACGGAACCGCCGCTCGTACCGCATAGATCACACCGTCGATATTGGTGCGAAAAACCGCCTCGATGTCATCCAGCGGCGAATCGATCAGCGAACCGCGCTGACCGATCCCCGCGTTGGCGATTAAAATGTCAAGCCGTCCAAAACGCTGTACAACGGCATCGACAGCACCCTGTACTGCGGATTGATCGCGCACATCTGCGGCAATCGGCAAAATCTGCCCGTGCGGAGAGGGCAAATCCCCCACCGCGCTGACCAACACATCGAGCCGATCCAGCGAACGGGCAGTGACCGCGATATGAACGCCGCGTCGTGCAAATGCCAGCGCCGCCGCATACCCAATTCCGCTCGACGCACCTGTGATGAGCGCGATTTTTCCCGTCAATTCCATGAAGCGATCACCAATCCGTGATGCAGCGCTAAATAAATGCAGGTTCTTGGTAGATACCGAACACTTCGCGCATCACCTGTGTGATTTCACCCAGTGTCGCGTACGCTTTCGCCGCTTCGATCAAGTGCGGCATCGTGTTTTCGCTCCCTTGACACGCGGCGCGCAGTCCGTTGAGTGCTGCTGTCACTTTTTCGTTATCGCGTTCCAGTCGCAGCTTAGTCAAACGTGCCACCTGCCGCTCATAGCCTTTGGGATCCATCTCCAAAATCGGGATCGACGGATAATTTTCGGTCGCGTAGTGGTTCACGCCGACGATTGTCCGGTCATCCGCATCGACTTCTTTTTGATGGCGATAACTTGCGTCTGCAATCTCCGTCTGGAAGAAACCGTTTTCGATGGCAGGCAGCACGCCGCCCATTTCTTCAATTCGGCGGAAATAATCGTACACAGCTTGTTCGGTCTGGTTGGTGAGCGCCTCGACAAAGTAGCTGCCCCCCAGCGGATCGATTGTGTTGGCGACGCCAGTTTCTTCGGCGATCACCTGCTGAGTCCGCAGTGCCAGCGTCACGGCGTGTTCGCTGGGGAGCGCCAGCGCTTCGTCCATGCTGTTGGTATGGAGCGACTGCGCGCCGCCGATCACTGCCGCCAGCGCTTGAACTGCCACCCGTACAAGGTTGACCTCCGGCTGCTGGGCGGTCAAGCTCACACCCGCTGTTTGGCAGTGGAAGCGCATCAACCATGAGCGCGGGTCTTTCGCGCCGAATGTTTCGCGCATCTCACGCGCCCAGATACGCCGTGCCGCCCGCAGTTTGGCGATCTCCTCAAAGAAATCATTGTGGACATTGAAGAAGAAGCTGAGGCGCGGCGCGAACTCATCGACGCTCAAGCCGCGATCAACTCCCCAGCGGACATATTCCAACCCGTCCGCCAGCGTGAACGCGAGTTCCTGCACGGCGGTGCTGCCCGCCTCGCGGATGTGATAGCCGCTGATACTGATCGTATTCCACTGCGGCATGTGCCGCGTCCCAAACTCGATGGTATCGACCACAAGGCGCATTGAGGGATGCGGCGGAAAAATAAACTCTTTTTGTGCGATGTATTCTTTCAAGATGTCGTTTTGCAATGTCCCGCGCAGTGCCGCCATCGGCACGCCCTGTTTTTCTGCCGCCGCGATGTAGAACGCCCACACGATCGGCGCAGGGCTGTTGATCGTCATGCTCGTACTGACTTCGCCCAGCGGAATCCCGTGCATGAGCAGTTCCATATCAAGCAGTGAACTCACCGCTACACCGCACTTACCGAACTCCCCCATCGCTTCCGGCGCGTCGGTGTCATAGCCCATCAAGGTTGCCAGATCGAACGCGACTGACAGCCCCATGTTGCCTTGTTCCAGCAGATATTTATAACGGGCATTTGTTTCTTCAGCCGTACCGAAACCGGCGAACATACGCATCGTCCACAGTTTGCCGCGATGCCCGGACGCATGGACGCCGCGTGTGAACGGATACTCCCCCGGCAGACCGAGATCACGCTGATAATCCATGTCGGCAACATCGAGCGGGGTGTATAGACGCTCAATCGGTACGCTCGATTGAGTCATAAACGTGCGGCGGCGCTCCGGCATTTTGTCCAATGTTTTTTTGAGTGTGCTGCTTTCCCACTGTGTCCGAGCACGCGAGAGATCTTCTAAAGCTTGTTTATCAAACAATTTGACCACTCCTGAATGCTGTAGTTGCAATTATAACCTACCCTTTGTGCGTTTCGCGTCGGAACAAAAAAAGTGAGCCACCCGTCGGGTGGCTCACCACATTACATCACGTGAAGCGGTTAACTGCGTCTAGCGCACAACATTCTCAACTGGAATCCAGACCGGGCTGGCGTCGCACGCGACCCAGACTTTGGCGAACGACTCGCCAAATTCGCTGATGTACCATGTACCCGACGGCAGATTGAAACCCGCATAGGTGCTTGCATCAGCAGCATAATAAGCCAGTGCGCCTGCCGGAACATTGTAGACCGATGCGCCGACCGGGAGCGGATAGCGGCAGGCATTTGCGCCTTCATAGTCATAGGTCAAATCGTCGATTGCCGCGCACCCGCCTTCGCCTCCGCCGCCGATCACCAGTTCGTCGAAGTTTCCGGTGACGCTGGCGAATGATCCCCACGATCCTGCAAAGTTCTCTGTGCTGACAAGACTGCCGTCGAGGAGAACTTCCACTTGCAAGGTGTTACTCGCAGAAGCCCAGATGAAACTAACGTTTTGCTGATTGACAGCAAAGCTCACCGTCAAGAGAGATCCGCAGCTTCCGAATAGGTGCTGTGTCGCCAGAGGTCCGCTGTCGAGAATAGACCAATCTGTTCCGCTGAAACTGACCCCCGGATACGACAGCGCGTCAGGAGTAGTACCGGGAAGAGCATCTTCAAAATCAATGAAGGCTGCCGCAAATACGGGCAGAACGAGGAATACGAAGCTCATCAGAAGCAGAGCAAATGAGACTTTCTTCAGCATGTGATCTCCAAGTGTTGCATAAACAGAGTAGTATAATAGCATGAAATTTCAAGAATGCTAGTACTGTAGATCGACTAAATTCACCCTTTGCGCGTTTCGCGTTTCGCGTATATCTTTGCGGTAATACACACACCTCGGGTCTTCCGCCATGCAGGAACTCAAACGTTCGACACAGCAGTTCTTACGCGCCGCCCAAACCAGCGACGCGGATACCAGATTTGACCGCTTGCTCGTTCCGATATTGGTTGCGATCGGGATCGGCTATACGGCGTTTCAACTTCTTCAGCGCGATTTCGTCGAAGCAGTGTTATTCGGCGCGTCCGTGCTGTTAGTCATCGTGATCGCTGGCAGCCGCACTGTGCAGATGGCTGTCCTCGGAAAGTCGTTTAATCGACGTCATGCAATCCATGTCATCCTGATCTGGGGCGAACTCATCGTCCTGATGAATCTGCTGCGATTGCTCGCCAACGCCAGCCCGTTTGACAAAGATGCAGCATATTTCACAGCGCTGTTGATCGTCGTGATCGGAGTGGCGATCATGCTGGTGCGCTCCGTGCTGATTATGACGCGGCGCGGCTACCGCTTTTTCAGCGTCCAGATTCCAATCTGGGAACAGATTTTGCTGACAATCAACGAAAGCATGGCGATTCTGCTGGTGAGCGCATTTATGGCGCGTCATCTCACACGGTTGACCATGCCCGAAGTGTTTACGATTCGCGCCGATCCGCTCTATGTGATCGTCGTCGGGATCGGCGTGCTGATGTACTACTTCGGTATGCAGTTGATGTGGGTCGGGCGGATGAACGAATGGTTGAGCCACAATACGGTCTGGGTGCGGTTGGCGCGGCTGCTTGCGCCGTTCGGTTTGCTGGCGATCACCCTGCTGATCAGCACCCGATTGGTTGAGCGTTCGGACACACGCACCGCCGCACTGCTCGGCGCATCCGATTCGACACTGCCTGTGCTGGCAATCGCTCCCGTGATCTGGTTGATCGTGCTCGTGGTGATGATTCTGGTGTATTCCAGCCGTCGCGGGCTGCGTCAGCGTTTCTTTCCCGATGCGCTTTTTGAATGGCTGCCGCCGCGCTTAAGCGGCATCTTCCGCACGATCAGCGATATTGATATTTTGTTGATCGTCGCCGCGCTTTCGACCGCGATCCCCGTCTATCTGCTGCTCGTCGCCGGGGATAGTTCCGCCATCGTGAGCTTTTTACGAACACAGGTGCTTCAAAATCTAGGCGCGTTTGTCGAAACCAACGAGCAGGTTTTGGCGCTCCTGTTCGCAATGCCGTTTTACGTGCTGATCGTCGGCATGATGATTGTTTACGGCTACGTCCTCAGCCGACCGGGATTGACCGCGCCGGAACGCGACGAACTGGTCGAACGCTTGCCTATCGGCTTCTTGATCATTTTGATCATCACGCTGTATCTGTTCGCCGTTCCGTTCAGTCAATTCTTTACCGAAGGGCGGCTCCCGCGCATCCCACAAGACTTGGGACGCATCCTCGCTTTCAACGTTGTGATCCCGCTGGCGATGCTGTATCTCCATTATTTTTTGCTCGTACGCCTTCCGTACGGACGCGGTCAGCGCAGATGGCGCGAAAACGAAGCCGAACGCTTGAATATTCAGCTTCACGCCGTTGACCGCCGCCTTGATGATATTAACCGCCAGCTTCAGCAGTTGGAACAAACATGGAATGATGTCCGCTCTGGTCAAAGCAATCTAAACCTGACGCAGAACTTTGATACGCTGTACCGTTATGTGCGCCTCAACAGCATGCGCGATGACATCAATATTCAGCGGTTAAGCGTCATTTCGGATCGACAGCAGCTTGCCGAAATCAGCGAAGCACCTGTATCGCTGGCGGTTGCCCGTCTGCCGATCCGCGTCGTCAGCATCGGTATTCCTCTGCTCATTGCTATACAGATTTATCAATGGGCGGTCGTCAACAATGGTTTGCAGCAGATTATCGAAAATCCCAACCTGACGGTCTTTGATTTCTTTCGCGTCATACTCGAACAGGCGCAGTTTTAGTGCTGCCGGATTCTATATTCATGCTGTATAGTTACCGTGGGTACTGAATTATGAAAAGCCTTAATGTTAAGGTTTCTTTAGCTTCGTGTATCTGTCTGTTAAACTGCACCCATGACAGAAGCTCATGTTGACAGTGAAGATTGGATACCCCACTGAAGATGGTAACCCCTGATGAATTGAAGTCGCAGGTTCAAGTCGTTGAGCCTGAAGACACAATGGCAGAAGCGACACGTAAAGCGCTCCTTCCTGACTTTCTTTCGATGCTCGATCACGAGGCAGGAAGCCGCACGGGTGAAGACATTGAAGATGTTCACGATATGCGCGTCGCAACGCGCCGCATGCGGAGCGCGCTCCAACTGCTGAGTGACTATTTCAAGCCCAAACCCGTGCGCGAGCACACCCAATCCCTGCGAAAAATCGCGCGATCGCTCGGTGAAGTGCGCGATCTTGACGTGCTGATTCTCGATTTGCAGACGTTTCAACAGACGATGGACGAGGACGGCAAGCTCGGCTTGCAGACCGTCATTGATCGCCTAGATGGGGAGCGCAGTTTCGCGCGTTATCACCTCACCCGCATGTTGGATAAGAACGCTTACCGCCGCTTCACAGACGAATACGCGAAGTTTTTGACCACGCCGGGGAGTGGAGCGCGGTCAATCGATGCGGACGATCACACACCATCACAGGTGCGGCATCTGCTCCCCATGTTGATCTACCAACACTTAGGGACGGTACGCGCCTTCGATTCGCGGATTGCCGACGCGGACGCGATAACACTGCATGCGCTCCGAATCGAGTTCAAGCGACTGCGCTATCTGGTATCGCTGTTCTCGGATGTTTTGGGAACATCGATCAAGGATTTCGTTAAGGAACTCAAGGCGATTCAGGATCATCTTGGACGCTTGAACGATACGCATGTCGGTCAGGAACGCTTGGGCGGCATGATAGATGAACTCAACGACCGGGAGGCGGAAGCGCTCGGCATTTACATCGAGACGCTGCGTGCCGAAGAAGAAAAACTGCGCGCTCAAGTCGATGACGTGTGGAAACGCTTCAACAGCAAAACTGTGCAGCGCCAATTGGCAAGCGCGATCGCCACGCTTTAGCGCGACGAGCGGTAAGGGTGGATCGCACGGACGATCCACCCGATTCCCCCGGCACTCAAGACGATTACGGCGAGGATCGCGCTCAAATAATAGCGCTGCCATTCGAGCGGACTGATCAACGCGGAAGCGAACATCACCGCCGCCCACGCCCCGATCAGCATACGCACTGAGCGATCACCCATGCGGCGGATCAGCGCAAATGTGCCGAGCGCCGCCATGAGTCCTACCAGAAACGGCATCACCCCACCGATTACCCCTGCCAGCCCGCTTGATTCATAACGCGCGATTTGATCGCCAATATAGCTTGACCAACTGTCGATCTCGAAGTACTGCGGCACCCACCCGAATGTTTGACGAAAGAAACCGCCGACTGCATCGACAGTCGAAGGATAGCCGCCGAATGCTGCCGCTTGCCCTGCCAGCAAGTTTGAGCGCAAGCGAATCAATTCGCCTGCCGCGCCGATAGGATCACTCCACCATGCCGGATTAAGGAGAAAAAACACCGCCCCCGCAGTCAATGCCGCCGCGATCAAGCGCAGCAGTCCGCGCCGCCGGATCAGCGCCTCGATTCCACACACGACGAACACCACGCCAACGGTGAACACCGCCGGGTGTTTGCTGGCGATCGCCAAGCCCGCCGCCGTGCCGAGCAGAAGCGCGGATCGCCAATCGTGCCGCCGCATCCACAACACGCCTGCCGCGACTGTGAGTAGGGAAAAGACAATAAGTGCCCCTTCCATCATCGCACGCCGCCCATTGAGCAGAAGTGCGGGATTGAGCGTGTACAGAATCACCGCCGCCGCCGCCCCACCCCACCCACCTATTTGAAAACCGAGATAAAGCATTGGAATGAGTCCGGCGATCAGCAGCAGCATCGACGGAATCCGCGCCGCTTGCAGCATGCTATCCGGGGGCGCGTGACCGGTGGATTGGTTGTAATTCCAATCCGCGCCCCAATCCCACTGCTGATTAACCTCGTCAACTGAAAACCCGCTGATCTGCCATGCTAGCCCGAATAGATTCTTTGCGACCGTGCCATTGAGCAGGCGCAGTTCTTGTTCTTGCGCGCTGAGCGGCGGCTGATGATAAGCGATGCGCGAAAGATCGCCTTCGATGAACAGATACGCATAATCGCGGCTCATGAAAATCTGCGTCGATTCATCCCCGTGAAATGGCGTGATCGATGTACCAGCGGCGATATAGATCGCGCAGCCCAATGTAAGCGCGAGCAGCAGAAAAACGCGAGATTTAACAGTAATTTTGCACATTCTCGATGTTTTGGATGCAGGATAGGTTCATGATCGTACCAATAGACACGACACACCGAAAGAGAGTTCGTTATGAGTAAACGTTCAATCGTGGTTAGCGGAGCGGCGATGCTGCTCCTTATCGTCGTGATGCTTGCGGTTTCGATCACATCCGCCGCACCGGAAAATCAGCAGGGTGCGGGACGCACACGCACACGCGCCAGCGGTCAAGCAGGTGCGGCGCTCACCGCAGTGGCGGGGACTGCCCAAGCCGCCGCCACGCGCATTGCCGGAACAGCAGGCGCAGCGGTCACACAGCTTGCGGGAACGCTGCAAGCTGCCGGTACACAAGCGATGGGACGCATCGGCACAGCCGCCCCGACGATGACCGCGATTCGCGCCACGCTCGACGCGCTGCCAGCAACCATCCCCACACAGGTGATCGCCTTCTTCGAAGCGCTCGAAGGGCAAACTTCGATGGAGTATGATCCGGAAACGGGCATGATCACGATCGGATCGACCGTGACCGAAGCCCAACTCAATTACGCAGTCGATGCATCAACAGCCGTACTTGGCTATGATCCAAACAGCTTGAATGTTGATCTCAGTGCACCGAATTTACTCGTGATCACGTTGATTGATCCACAGACCGGGAACGTTTATACAGCCACATATGCGATGGGGATTTCCGGGGTACAGTTCACCGCTGTGCTGGTGGGATTAACCTTCAACGGGCGCACCGTCGCAGAGGATCAGATTCCGCCGGTCGTCATCACAGCGTCGGGGGCAGTCTTAGCATCGCTGAACGGCGTATTTGAAGCGCTCGGAATCACCTATTCTGCCCAGTCGATCACGATTGACGATGTGAATCTCACGACCGTAGTCGCGTTCACGCTCAGTC
>CALBRY010000484.1 GCA_937927665.1 uncultured Chloroflexota bacterium | reverse complement strand
GCCGCGCATGAGTTCAGCAGTGCGCGGCTCAATCGTGAAACCAAAGCGATGTTCAAAACGAACGGCACGGAGAATACGCGTCGGATCGTCAATAAAGCTGAGGCTGTGCAGTACGCGAATTACACCATCATCGAGATCGCGCACACCGCCGAACTCATCAATCAGCGGATAGCCATTTTGTGAGCCAGTAACGGGGGTAGGCGCATCGACAGAAGCACTAAGCTGTACCGCTAAGGTATTGATGCTGAAATCGCGGCGGGCGAGATCAAGCTTAATTCCGCCGGAATAGGTTGTTGGCAGGGCGGTCGGGTATTCATAGAATTCGCTGCGCGCGGCGGCGAAATCAACGTGATCGGGGAGTTCTGCTAGTGCAACACCGATCGCATCCGCGACTGCCTGATCGATCTTCCATTTTGCCGTGCCAAACGGCTTGAAGCTCGTCACTTTGCCGCCGTAGCGCGCCTTTAGGGTTTCTGCCAACCGGATCGCTGCGCCTTCGTGCGCGGATTCAACCACGAAATCGAGATCAAGATTGCGGCGTTCTAGCAGAATATCACGCACGACGCCGCCCACCATGTAAACGGTTTCGCCTTTATCAACCGCATGGGCGGCGATTCGCTCGATCAATTCGGCGGGCGCGCCTAACACACGGGCGATCTGATCACGCGCGAGAGTTTGCGGCATCAGCGAGTCGGCGGGCGCGCCAGAAACGCGGGGATGGACTTCAGCCCAATGCTTGAGCAGATCTGTACGGGTAACGATGCCGATCAACCGTTTATTTTCATCCACCACCGGAACTTGACCCCATCCGCTTTCGACCATGCGCTTTTCGAGCAGCGCGGCGGGGGACTCCGGCGTGACGGTGACTTCGCCAGCGGTCATCACGGCGCGCACAGTCAAATCACCCATCTGATGATCAATTGCGCGGTCAACTTGGCGGCGCGTGAGCAAGCCAACGACGATCCCATCTTCGATAACGGGAAAGCCTTCATGACCGAGTCGGCGCAGTTTTCCCGCAACATCGCGGACGGAGGTATTCGCGTTGACCGTCTGTACGCCGTAAGACATCAAGCTTGCGACCCGGATCGCGGGACGTACACGCAAACTTACCAATTCCCATACCTGAGCGACGAGTGACTCCAATGGCGGGGGATTCGGAATTGGTGCTGATGCGGCGCGGGTATGACCACCGCCGCCGAATATGCGGGCGATCTCTCCAGCGTCAATCGCGTCATCGGTTGAGCGGCAGATCAAATGGGTGATCGTGCGGTCATTTTGCGGCATTTGCACGAATAGAAACAGTGCCGCCGGATCAAGCGTATCGCGCAGACGATGAGCGATCGCGCTCAGTTCCGCCATATAGGTATCGAGGGCAATTGCGGCGACGGTGATCGGGTAGCCTTGTACCGAGCGCGTTTCCGAACGGTTGACCAGCGCCTCTAGGACGTTTTGTTGATCATCGTTGAGCGGAGGCTCAAGATAGCGGCGGACAGTATCGAGCGCCGCCCCCTGTTCGAGCAGCCATGCGGCGGCACGAATATCACGCGGGGTTGTTCCCCGGTAGGAGAGCGCTCCGGTATCCTCATAGATGCCGAGCATGAGCAGGGTTGCTTCAAGCGTGGTCAGCGTGACATTTTTCGGGATCATCCGTTCAACAAGAAGCGTTACGTTTGCGCCGACGATTTCGCCTTCAAAGGTTTCGTTGGACGCAAACTCGCCATCATTCGGGTGATGATCGATGATCGTGATCGGCGTGGTCGGCTTGATGCCCTTGACGGACGGCGGGCGGCGCGTATCGACAACCGTCACGCGTGTGATGCGCGGCGGACGTTTCTCTCCAAACAGATCGGTGCGGGTGACGAACGGAAACGCACTCCGGTAAAGGGTCAAGAAAGCGGACACGTTCCGGTTCAAGCGATCCGGCAGAAGGGCAACCGCACGCGGATTTAAGCGGTATGCGCCGAGTAGGGAAGCAGCGGCGTCAAAATCGGCGTTTTCGTGAGTGACGATCAGGTGCATGAAAGACCTCGCCATTGATGAGGTCTATTTTTATCGCAAAGCCAGAAAGACGCAAAGGTGATTACGGGTTCAATCGCGGAATTGGGAAGCCGCCGGGGGTGAATTCAGTCACGGTGATGCCGCTGCCCACTTGATAGAGCAGGGAGACGGGAGGCATATCGATCACGTTTTCCGCGCCTGCTAACGTCATCCATAATTCGCGCACGGCAGGATCACCCCATGAGAAAATCGCCAGATGAAAGCGATCTCCATTAAAAAGCTGCTGTGCGTCATCCTGAGAAACAGACTCGACCATGACAGGCGAGTTCAAAGGCTCCGCATACAGCATTTGAAGATCATACGCGACCAAATCGAAGCCGTTGACCGCCAGTGCTCGCAAATCAAAGCCGTCAGGATATCCGGCTTGCGCCAGCACTACACGCGGATCAAGCGGTGTAAAGGTGAAACTTTCCCAGAACAGATGCCGCACGGGTTCTTGATCAAATGGCGGCGCAGCGGAATTGAGCGCAACGGATCGATTCAACATATTGGGGGAACGGGTGAGGGCATCATCATCCAGATTGGGGTTTTCAAACCGGACAAAGACCTCTGTCGGAGCAAGATCGATCACCATTCCGTCGAGCATTCGATTTGTGGGAGCATTTTCGAGGATTACCCCTGCCGCTTCGAGCATCGCACGATCCGCATCAGGGAGGGCAGTATCCAGCTTGTAATCAAGCAGGATACGCGCCGTGGTTGGCAGCGATTGTGTGACTTCCCCCGCTTCAAGTGTCGGCGTGGTTGTAGGCGGCAGATCCACCGGAAGCGGAGTCGGCGCATCGCCGCACCCCGCCAGCAGCAGAATCAGAAGGATCGCCGCCCACCCCATACGCGACATCATGCGGGCAGCACCCACGGTCCAATAATGTTACGCTGGAACATGCTTACGCTCGTCGCAGCGTTAAAGAAGCACAAAATCGAGAAGGCGATCGCCGCATTTCGGTCATCCCGACCGCGCAGCAGGCTGAACAACCCCGGCATGATCACGATCAGCCAACTCATATACAGCAGATACGTTGTCAAGCGTTCCGGGCGCAGTCCTTGAAGCATCATGATCACACCGACGAGCAAGACGACTGCCGCCATGATCGCGCTGGTGAACACCGCGCCCCAAAAATTGCCGCTGATCGATTGGTTGCGGAGTGCGACGGATGCGCTCCAAAAGCCGAGGACGAGAGATGCGAGAATATGGGCGTTAAACAGAATGCTGTGGATGTCGTTGAGATTGAGTGGCGCAGGAGGATTCATTGGATTCGGGCTTTATTCCGGCTGATGGGGAGCGTAACTGGACGCTCCCACTTCACAAGTGCGCCGTATTGTACCCAAAAATCGCAGAGGGTGGCTTAGAACACGATCAATTGACTGGCGACCTGTTCCGCCAACCAAATCAGAATCACGATGTTGATCGCCATAATGAACTGGATCTGAACCGCACCGCTCGCTTCAACGGCTGCCGTGCCGCGCATATCCGTACGCGGACGATACAGCGCCGCGACCCCAACTGAGAGTATCAGCGGGAGTGCCAACCAGACCGGGAACGCGCCCTGCACAATCGCCGTGAGGATACTTAGAATCCCCAAGCCAACCGCCCCGTACATCATTAAGCGCGTATTGCCCGCGCCAATCATGATTGCGGTGTTGCGAAGTCCAGCCGCCTTATCCATGTCGTAATCACGAAGCTGATTGTATAACTGTCCGTATGCGGAGATCGCCGACGCGCCGAGCGCGACAAACCACACGATTCCCGGTGCGCTGTCGTATACAAAATAGCCCGCCAGCAAGAGCAGACCGCTCAACATGAGCGAGTGAGACAGAATATCGGTGACTGCATACGCCTTGAGGCGTACCGGACGCCATGAATATAGATGTGAGAGGAGCAGCGTCGCACCGCCGATCAGAAACACATTCAGACCGCACACAGCGTAAGCGATCAGCGTGACCGCGGCGACCAAACGGCATGCGGCATAACCAAATCGTGAGCCGATTTCACCCGTCGTAATCGGGTTGCGAGCGGCGCGATCGGGATCGCGTGCATCATCTGGTGCATCTTCAATATCATTGATCATGAATGCGTAAGCAACGACTAGAATGTTGGCAATGGTGACGGCGATCAGTCGCCAATCCAGCATGACATCATGGGGGTGCGCCGCAAGCAGCGAACCCAACACCGTAAGCGGCACGACAAACGGGATGTATTCCTTCCAACGGGTCAGACGAATTAACCCGCGAATTTGTACACGAAGGGGTGTTTGGGTCAAGCTGCAACCTCCTTAATCATGAATAGAATGTGAAAAACAGCTTAAACAAGTGCGAGAGCGCTAAAAAGATAACACAAGACTGCAAAAATCGTTGCGGATCGTGACGCGGAAAAGGATACTTACGCTGTTTGAATTGTCGAGGATATGCCGCTGGTGACAACCGTTTGCTTGCTAATCACACTCTTGACCTTTTTCATCTCCGGGTGCAATTTCCGGGCGGTTGAAACCGCGCCGCTCACACCCACAACCGTGCGTGTGACGATTGATCACGGATCGCCTGTGCCGACATTGAATGTACCCGCGAGCCGTGTTCTACAAAGCGTACCAACGCCAACACCGTTGATCGAAATTCCGCCGACCAATACACCGGATGGCGCATGCCCCGGTTCTGGAGCGGATATCCGATCCGAACACACCGTTGCGGCAGAGATCGATTATGCCGCCAAAGTGGTCAATGTGCGGCATCAAGTCCGTTGGACGAATCATTCCGGTGATGCGGTTGATACGTTTGTCTTGAACCTTGAACCGAATCGTTTTTCGGGGGTGGTCACGGTAAACGAAGTCAACGTCGAAGCGCTCACCGGCGAGGAGATTATTCAAGCGACCGCCTATGAACTTGGCGGGCGGCGCTTAACGGTTGAACTCTCAGCGCCGCTGGCGATCGGGTGTGCGCTGCAAGCTGAACTGGTTTATCGGCTCGCTGTGCCTCCTGTCGGTACCGGATTGAATGCACTGAACGGTTATTTCGGCTATACCGTGCGCCAGATGAATCTCGGTCATTGGTTGGCAACCGTTGCAGTCAATCGCAGCGGTGAATGGATTTCGCACGATGCCGTTCAAATTGGTGAGCAAATCGTCGCGGAGTCTGCGAATTGGGATGTCACGCTGACCGTGATCAATGCGCCATCTGATATGACGATCGCCGCGCCGGGTCAGCTTGATCGACCGGAGAATGCCGTATGGCATTATCAACTTGATGGATCGCGTGAGTTCGCGGCAAGCCTAAGTGATGAGTTCAACGTAACCTTGCAAGACGCGCCTGATGGTACGATGGTCGAACTCTACTCGTTTAGAGAGGCAGCATCGGGCGGTACGACTGGCGCAGTAGATGGGGCAGGTCATGCGCTGCTGGTCGCGGTCAATTCATTGGGCATGTACTCGGATTTGTTTGGTGCGTTCCCGTACCCGCGATTTGTCGTTGTTGAAGGAGACTTCGCGGATGGTATGGAGTTCAGCGGCATGGTTTTTGTGGGGCGTGACTGGTTTCGCGGATTCACTGGCGAACCCGGCGGCTACCTGACGATCATTACCGTGCATGAAGTCGCCCATCAATGGTGGTATGCGCGTGTCGGGAACGATCAGGCAGTCACCCCGTGGCTTGATGAAGCGCTGGCGACCTACAGTGAATATGTCTTTTTCGAGGAGTTCTATCCCGATCTACGCGATTGGTGGTGGGAGTTCCGCGTTAATTCGTTCGTGCGTTCCCAGTCGGATTACATTGCCGCATCGGTTGACAGCCCGGTTTACACATTTTCAACCGTGCGGCAGTATATCAACGCCGTATATTTGCGCGGCGCTCGGATGCTCCACGCACTGCGCGAAGATTTGGGAACCGATCCGTTCTTCGATTGGCTGCGGCGCTATTCCGAAGCGGGCGCGAACCGGGTGGTCACACCGGATATTTTCTGGTCACTACTTTCACCGGAACAGCTTGAACAAACCCGCGACACTCGCGTCGAATTCCTGACCGACTCCGATTATTAGGCGTCGGGCGGGAAATAGCGGCGTTTCGCCAATTCTTCTGGCAGAAGCGATTCTGAGCCGTCGCTTTTGCCATAGCCGAGGTCTTTCATCAAGCGAGTAGGCGCGTTGCGGAGCTTCATCGGGATTGGCAGATTTCCCGTTCGCTGGACATCCTCCATCGCGGCGTAAATCGCTTCGGTGGCGCGTGATTTCGGCGCTTTTGCCATATAAATCGTGCCGTGCGAAAGTGACCATGTGCATTCCGGGTAGCCAATCGTCTCGACAGCGCGAAAGACGTTATTGGCGATCACGAGCGCGTTGGAATCCGCCAACCCGACATCTTCGCTGGCGAAAATCACCATGCGGCGGGCGATGAAGATCGGGTCTTCGCCCGCATCGATCATACGCGCAAGATAATAGAGCGCCGCGTCTACGTTCGAAGCGCGCATTGACTTGATGAATGCGCTGATCGTGTTGAAATGTTCCTCTCCGGCGCGGTCATAACGCATGTGTTTCGATTGGAGCGCGCTGCGGAGATGCTCTAACGTAAGCTGACGGTTGTCGTCCGTGGTATAGAGCGCGGCGGCATTTTCGATCAGATTTAGCGAGAGCCGCGCATCACCATTCGCGTAGTTGGCGAGAAAATCCAATCCATCCTCATCGAGTGACACCTTGAGCACCTGCGCCCCATGCGTGATGATTCGCTTGATCTCCTCGACCGTCAGGGCATTTAGTACATATACCTGACTTCTGGAAAGCAGCGCTGAAATTACTTCAAAACTGGGATTTTCCGTCGTCGCACCGATCAGGATGATCGTCCCGTCTTCCACATACGGGAGCAAAAAATCCTGCTGCGCTTTGTTGAAGCGGTGAATTTCATCGAGAAACAAAATCGGTGCAGGCGTGCCTTGCTGGTCTTCTTGAGGCAGCAAACTGAATAGATCAGGCGCGGCATTCGGACTGCGATAGCCGCGTTCTCTGCGTGCCCGTTCGACGATCTGGCGCAGATCATCTTTGCCCGCACTCACAGCGGAGAGTTCAAAAAAGCCGCGTCCGGTTGATGTGGCGATGATGCGCGCCAATGTGGTTTTGCCCACACCGGGAGGACCCCAGAAAATCATCGAGCGTACTTTATCGCCCTGAATCATCTGGAAAATCGGTTTGCCTTTGCTGACCAGATGCCCCTGCCCGACAAATTCATCCAGTGTGGTCGGGCGGATGCGATCAGCAAGCGGTTGAGAAGCGGATTTCGCCATATTATACGACCTTAATCACGCGTGTCGGCTTCAGGCGGATGATAATCATGTCAAATTTCAACCATGTTTCGATATCTTTTTCCGCTTGCTCCGGCGCTTCGTAGAAGCGAGTCATCTTCTTCATCCACGCATAACCGGGGTCTTCTTCGACCGTCATTTCACCCTTGATCAAGTAGGATGCTTCACCGGGTTCACCGCCGATCGAGACAGCACCTTTGGAATTCGCGTGGATATTTTTCACCTTTTTCGTTTTGCGCTCGGCGATGAAAATAATCTCGTCACCTTCCAGCATGAACCAGACCGGGACGGTATGCGGATACCCATCGGTGTCAAGCGTCGAAATGCGGGCGATCAGCGGCTTGCGGAGGAATTCGCGCGCGGCATCGTTGAACATGAGGTGACCTGCTCCTGAT